>JAEKMB010000037.1 GCA_019508105.1 Alphaproteobacteria bacterium | reverse complement strand
GCGCCCGCCATAGCGGAAGGCATATTCATATTGGGCCACGACATAGCCGCGCACCCAGGGCGCCGCGTCCGCCGGCGCCGTACCGGCCATCAGGCCGGCTAGTCCGGCGCAAACCATCAGACGCTGTTTCAGGATCATGACGTCTCCCGCCGCGGGTCTATTGCCCGCCGTACCGTGACGCTGTTTTACGCCAAAATACCGCCCGGTGGTACCCCCGGACGGGCCGGCCGCTTATAGTTCAGCAGCGGGAGGGGCGATGAAAGCGGGATATTCGGCATTTGCAGCCTGGGTCTTGCTGGGCTTGCCGGCCGCCGGCCAGCCGCTATTGCCGCCGCCGCATTTCCATCACCTGGCGCTCAATTCCACCGACCCGGAGGCCGCTATCGGCTTCTATACGAAGCAGTTCCCCACCACCGCTCGCGCCAACTGGGAAGGCTTGCCGGCCCTGGTCTCGCCCAGCCATGTGATGATCGTGTTCCACCGCGTCTCTGCGCCCCCGCCGGCCGATCCGGAGGCTACCGCCTATTGGCATTTCGGCTGGAGCGTTCCGGATTCGCGCAAATCCCTGGAAATCTTCGGCGGCGAAAAGCTGCTGATCCCCTTTTATACCGATGATGCAGGCGCCTCTGTCGGGATCAGCAGCGACACCTATCCTTATCCGCCGGGCGTGCCGGGGCGCACCAGGGCGCAGCTTGCGGAAGCCGCGGCACAGAAGCTGGAGACGCGCCGCACCGGCGGCAACGGCTACATCGTCGGACCCGACGGCGCCATCATCGAATTCACCGGCAATGCGCCGGAGCGCTTCGACCATGTGCATATGTGGCAGAACGATCCGCTATGTGCGCAAGCCTGGTACGTGACCCACCTGGAGGCCATACCGCGCCGCGGCTCCGCCCCCGTCAGCGAAGACAGTTGCAAGCAGCCGCGCGGCGCCGAGCCGTCCTGGCCGTCGCTGGACAGGCGCGGCACCTATCGTTCTCCCACCGGCGGCGTCAGCTTCGATGACGTGGCGATGAACTGGTACATGAACCAGACGGACAAGCCGCTGGCTCCCACCACGGGCCACCTGATGGATCATGTCAGCCTCAGTGTCGGCGACCTGGACCCCTGGATCGCCAAGCTGAAAAGTGAGGGTGTTGTTTTCCTAAAGCCGCTCTACCGCATCGGCGCGACGCGGGCGGTGATGATCCAGGGCCCCAGCCGCGAGGCGATCGAGCTTCTGGAAGATGCGCCCTAGAAATCGTGCTGCACGTTGAGGCCGATCATGGCGCCGTTGTTCAGTTCGCGCCGCTCGATATAAACCAGCGGCGCGCTGCCTCTGAGGCCGCCATAGACGTCGCGATCCCGATAGGCGGAGGTCTGCATCAGGTCCTTGATGAAGGCGCGCCAGGTCCAGACCGGCGTCGGCTTGTATTCGACATAGGCGCCCAGCTTAATGTCGTGGTGCGTGGAGTCGATCTCATCGATCCGGTATTCGAGGTCCTGGGTCCCGGCATGGTAGTGAACGGTCATGCCCAGTTGCAGGTTTCTCTTCGGAATGTCGTAGGTGATTTCGGTCATGGAGGTGAACACAAAGGCAGGGCCACCGAACGTCTGCCCGCCGGTGATGGTGCGATACGCGCCGGTGGCGGGGTCGCGCACGCGGCTGCGGCGCGAGATGGCTTCGCCCTTGATGGTCAAGCCCTTCAGCCCGACCCTGTCCAGCGGCAGGATCACGTCGGCCTGAAGGTCATCGCGGGTGCCGCTGCCGATATTGCCCACCGCATTATAGACCTGCCCGCCCGCGAATACCGGTATCCGGTCCACCACCTGGGAGATGAATTCGCGCTTGGCGTCCAGCACCAGGGAGCCGCGGTCCCAGAAATGCCATTCCCAGGCCAGGGAGATGTTCCAGGAGTGCGCCGGCTCCAGATTCTTGTTGCCGCCGGTGACGATATTGCTGTTGAGCGAAGTCGAGCTGGCGAAGTCGCGGAACACAAGCTGCCCCACCTGGCGTTCCGCCAGCAGGCGCAGTTCATGGCCCGGCGCGGGGTTCCAGGTCGTCAGCCAGCGCGGTTTCAGATAGGACAGGTCCTTGGTCAGGCTGCTGTCCCCGCTCTGGGTCAGGGTCGAGGTCTCATAGCGCGCGCCCAGTTCCGACATCAGTACCGGGCTGAAGCGCCAGGTGGCGGTGGAGAAGAATTCGACGCGCTTCTCCTGCACCCGGACATTGGCGGCCGGCAGCACCACCGGTGTGCCGCCCAGCGTCAGGCTGCTGCGGCTGCTGAGCACATTGATGGCGCCTTCCGCGCCGGATTCCAGCTTCAGCGCCCCGTCCACATATTGCCAGGCCAGCCGCGCCACATCCTCGCGCAGGTTGAAGCGGCTGCGCGACATGTCGGTGCGGACCGCGGTGCTGGTCTGGCTGATCTCGTCCTGCTCTTCGATCCGGTGGACAGCGAAGAGCTGTAGCTGGCCCCAGGCGCCCAGTCCGTGCTGATAATCCAGCCGTCCTTCGCCGCTGCGCGCCCTGGCGCTTTCCAGTCCCGTCGCCAGCGAAATGGAGGGAAAATAGATGCTCTCTCTGACGCCGGAATAGGCGCGCTCCTGTTTCAGCACCAGGCCCAGCGAAAGATCGCCGGCCCACAGGGACTGGCGGTAGGCCGAACTGAATTCGGCGGTGTTGGTGAGCTTGGGAAAGCTGTAGCGGGACAGTTGCAGCGGCGCGCCGCCGGGGAGATAGCGCGCCCGGGTGCCGAAGCCGTTGGAATTCTGCATGCCGAAATCCCGGCCCCAGGCGGCAGTCATTTCCCAAAGCGAGGCCGCGCCCTGCCGGGTCAGATGCACCGCCACCTTGGGTGCGGTGGTGCCGTAATGGGTGATGGCGCCTTCCAGCTCGGCGCGTCCGCGCAGCGATGCCGTCTTGATGCGTACCACATTGGCCAGCACAGGATAGCCATGCATGTCGCCGCCACCGCGGATCAGTTCAATGCGTTCCACCGATGAGGCCGCGATCCGGCGCAACAGGTCGTCGATCTTTTCCTCCTTGCTGGTGGGAAGTTGGCCATCGATCAGGACATTGCCCACCGTACCGGAAAAGCCGCGAATGGTGGCGTCGCCAGGCACGAGGTGAAATCCGGGCAGCAGCGACACCATGTCGAAGGCGGTGGCGGGCTGGTTGGCCGCGAAATAGGCCGGCGGATAGCTGGTCACTCCTTGCTGGGCAACAGCCGGCGCTATGTGCGCACAGGCGCAGACAAGCACGATGAAGACCAGGCGGCGCATGACGATGGATATTCTCCGGTTGGCCGCTTCTTCTTTTTCTAATTCAACGGTCCGGGCGCTTTGAGATAGCCGTCGCGGATGGCTTCGGCCGCCCAGAAGGCCAGCGCTCCCACCGTGCCGGTGGGATTCATCGCCGCGTTCTGCGGAAAGGCACTGGCGCCCACCACAAACAGGTTGGAGACGTCCCAGCTCTGCAGATATTTGTTTAGCGCGCTGGTGCTGGGGTCCGCCCCCATCACCGCCCCGCCGGTATTGTGGGTGGACTGATAGGGCACCGCGTTCCAGCCGCTGCGCACCTTGCCGACGGTCAGGACCTTGGGATTGAGCGAGCGTGCGAGTTTCTCACATTGCTTGCTGACATAATTCTGCATCTTGAGGTCGTTTTCCGGGAATTCAAAGGTGATGCGCAGCAAGGGCCGTCCATACTTGTCGGTATAGGTGGGATCCAGGTCCAGGTAGTTCTCGCGGATGGCATAGCTGGAGCCGGAACCGCCGATGCCCATCACCCGGCCATAGGTCTTGGCGGTGGCGTCCTTCCACTTTGATCCCCAGCGCGGCGTCCCCGGCGGGGTGGGGCGGGAATTGATGGGGCGGCCATTGCTTTCGCCCGAGCCGATGGTGGCGCCGCCCACGAAATCCAGATGGGAATGGTCGAAGGCGTCGCCGTTGAAATCATGCGCCTGCATGCTGAGGGCGCCGGCGCCCACAAACGGATTGAAGCGCTTGTCGTCGAAGATCATCGAGGCGCCGCCGCCGCCGGTCTGGTAGCAATAGTTGCGCCCCACCACGCCTTCGCCGGTTTTGGGATCATAAGGCTTGCCGATGCCCGACAGGAACATCATGCGCACATTCATCAGGCCATAGCCGCACAGGATGACGATATCGCCCGGCTGTTCGAATTCGGCGCCGGCCTTGTCGACATAGCTGATGCTCTTGGCGGTCTTGCCATCGGGCCGCAGGTTGATCTTCAGCACCTCGCATTCGGTGCGCACCTCGAAGTTCGGCTTCTTCATCAACACCGGCAGGATGGTGGTCTGGGGGCTGGCCTTGGAATAATTGCCGCAGCCGAAGCGCTCGCAGAAGCCGCAATAGGTGCATTCGCCCATGGCGATGCCCAAGGGATTGATATAGGCGCGCGACAGGTTGGCGGAGGGGGCCGGGAAGGGATGCAGCCCCATATTGCGCGCCGCCTCGCCGAACAAGGTGGAGGAATAAGGCATCTTCAGCGGCGGATTGGGATATTCCCGGGAGCGCGCCCCCTCGAAGGGATTGCCGCCGGGCTGAACTTCGCCCTTGATCACCCCGGCCTTGCCGGACACGCCGCAGAGATATTCAAAGCGGTCGTAG
>JAEKMB010000204.1 GCA_019508105.1 Alphaproteobacteria bacterium | reverse complement strand
CTTCCAGCGCGCCGCGATCCTTCGGCACCTGGCCGCCATGCCTGTCGACCAGCATTTTGGCAGCCGCGATGGCATTTTTCGCCTTGCCGCGATAAAGCCCGATGGTCTTGATATATTCAGTCAGACCCTTCTCACCCAGTGCCAGCATGGCCTCGGGCGTCTTCACCTTCTTGAACAAAGCCTCTGTCGCCTTGTTCACGCCCTTGTCGGTCGCCTGGGCCGACAGGGCCACCGCCACCAGAAGAGTATAGGGATTGACGTAATTGAGTTCGGTCTTGGGCTCCGGATCCAGCTTCTTCAGCCGCGCGAAAAACTCTTCAGCCTCCGCAGCGGTGAACTTCTTCACAGGCCGAGTACATCCGTCATGGCGTAGAGCCCGGGCTTCTTGCCATGACCCCAGCGCGCCGCGGTCAGGGCGCCATGGGCAAAGATGGAGCGGTCCTCGGCGGAATGGGACAGAGTGATGCGCTCGCCCAGGCCGGCGAAGATCACCGAATGCTCGCCGACCACCGAACCACCGCGCAAGCTCGCAAAGCCGATATCGCCGTCCTTGCGCGGGCCGGTATGGCCATCGCGCGACTTGACGGCGTGCTTGTTCAGCGCCACGTCGCGCCCGCGTGCCGCCGCCTGGCCCAGCAGCAGGGCGGTGCCGGATGGCGCATCCACCTTGTTGCGGTGGTGCATTTCCAGGATCTCGATGTCGTAGTCCGGCAGTGATTTGGCGGCGCGTTCCGCCAGTGCCGCCAGCAGATTCACACCCATGCTCATATTGCCGGACTTGACGATCACGGCATGGCGGGCGGCCGCCTGGATGCGCGCTTCGCCCTTGGCATCAAACCCGGTGGTGCCGATGACATGGACGATGCGCGCCTGGGCCGCCAGGTCCGCCAGCATTGTGGAGACCATCGGAGTGGTGAAATCCACCACCGCCTGGGCATGCGCCAGAAGCGGCAGGGGATCGGCGGTCAGCCTGATGCCATTGGGCTGCATGCCGGCCAGAGTGCCGCTGTCCAGCCCCAGATTGGGATGGCCTTCCATCTCCAGCGCGCCGCACAGGGTAATGCCCGAGCCCTGCGCGATCTCGCGGATCAGGGTCCGGCCCATGCGCCCGGACGCGCCGGTGACGACGATCTTGAGTTCAGACATGACGTCCCCTCTGGGAGCTTAGACTTTAGTATCGACGTTGCTGGCCTGGGCGGGCACGTCTTTTTTTGCAACCGTGACCATGGCGGGACGCAGGAGCCGCTCGCCGATCATGAAGCCGGACTGCACAACATCCACAATGCTGCCGGGGGCCTTGCCGGCCGCCGGCACTTCGGCGATGGCCTGGTGCAGATTGGGATCGAACTTGCCGTCGGATGTGTCCACCTGCTTGACGCCATAACGCTCCAAGGTCTGGATCAACTGGCGGTCGGTGGCCTCCACTCCGTCCAGCACCGCCTGGACCTGCGGGTCGGCGGCGCTGCGCACATCGGCAGGCACCGCGGCCAGGGCGCGGGCGAAATTGTCGGCAATGGCCACCATGTCGCGCGCGAATTTGGTCACGGCATACTGGCTGGCCTCGGTCCTTTCCTTTTCGGCGCGGCGGCGGACATTCTCCACCTCGGCCAGGGCGCGCAGCCGCTGGTCCTTGAGGGATGCCACCTCTTCCTGCAGCGCTGCCAGCACCGCGAATTCGGCGGCATGGGGATTCTCGGAATCGGGCAGTTGGGTCGGTTCGTCAGTCATCACAGTCTTCCTTGAAGGCGCGTCCATAAACCTTAAGCGAGCAATCGTCCAATGACTTTGGCGGTATGGTCCACCATGGGGATGATGCGGCCGTAATTCAGCCGGGTCGGCCCCAGGACCCCGATCACCCCCACAATCTTGCCGGCGGCATTGGCGTAAGGAGCCGCCACGATGGAGGAACCGGACAGCGAGAACAGCCGGTTCTCCGAGCCGATGAAAATCCGCACCCCGGCGCCTTCCCGGGCCAGTTCCAGAAGCTGGATCAAATCGGCCTTGCGTTCGATGTCCTCGAAAAGCGTACGGATGCGTTCCAGGTCGGCCTGCCCCTCCAATTTCTCGTCGAGCAGGTTGGCGGTGCCGCGCACGATCAGGACCTTTTCCGGCCCCGCCAAAGTGGCCAGGCCTGTCGCCACCACCTTGGCGGTCAGGGTATCGAGCTCGCGCTTTTCCCCGTCCAGCTCCGCCAGGATTTCGGCGCGGGCCGCGTCGATGGTGCGGCCGCGCAGCCGCGCCCCCAGATAGTTGCTGGCCTCTGACATGGCCGAAACCGGCAGGCCTGGCGGTGTGTCGATGACGCGGTTTTCCACCTGGCCGTCTTCGCTGACCAGGATCACCATCGCCTTGCCGGGTGCGACGGCGACAAACTCCACATGCTTCAAGGGACTGTCCTGCTTGGCCGTCACCATCAGGCCGGCGCAGCGCGACAGGCCGGCCAGCGACTGAGTGGCCTGGGTCAGCACGTCCTCGATGCGCTGGCCGCTGCCGGACATCCGCGCCTCGATAGCGATGCGCTCATCGGGAGCCAATTCGCCGATCTCCAGCAGCCCATCGACGAACAGCCGCAGGCCTTTTTCGGTGGGCACCCGGCCGGCACTGGTGTGCGGGGCATAGAGCAGCCCCATGGATTCCAGGTCCGCCATCACATTGCGGATGGAAGCGGGGGACAGGGCCAGGGGCAGGCGCTGGGACAGGGTGCGCGAGCCCACCGGCTCGCCCGAGGCCAGGAAAGCCTCGACCAAGTGGCGAAAGACCTCCCGGGGCCGGTCGGTAAAGCCTTGCGGCATCACGAAGGGGGAACGCGTTTCAAGGCTCAAGCTGTTGAAAATCCTGATGTTTTTGCGGTCGGTTGCACAGCGGGGACGGCTGCCTGTAGGTAACGCCTCAACTTAGCAGACCCATATATGAGGCTCCATGCGCCCTTCCAACCGCTCATCTGACCAGATGCGCGCCGTTTCCCTGACCCCCGGCTTTTCCCGCCATGCCGAGGGCTCCTGCCTGGTCAAGTTCGGCGACACCCATGTGCTGGTCACCGCCAGCCTGGAGGAAAAAGCGCCGCCTTTTTTGAAGGGCTCGGGCAAGGGCTGGGTGACGGCGGAATATGGCATGCTGCCCCGCTCCACCCATGACCGGATGCGCCGCGAGGCGGCGGCCGGCAAACAGTCGGGCCGCACCCAGGAAATCCAGCGGCTGGTGGGCCGCTCCTTGCGCGCAGTATGCGATCTGTCGGCGCTGGGCGAACGCCAGATCACCCTGGACTGCGATGTGCTGCAGGCCGATGGCGGCACCCGTACCGCTGCCATCACCGGCGGCTTTGTGGCGCTCAGCCAATGCGTCGGCTTTATGAAAAAAATCGGCATGGTGAGCGCGCCGGTGATCAAGGACCATGTCGCAGCGATCTCTTGCGGCATCGTCAAGGGCGAGGCCGTGCTCGACCTGGATTATGACGAAGATTCCACCGCAGAGACCGACGCCAATTTCGTGCTGACCGGCGCCGGCGGGTTGGTGGAGATTCAAGGCACGGCGGAAGGCGCGCCCTTCACCGAGGAACAATTGGTGGCGCTGCTCAAGCTGGCGCGCAAGGGGATCGGCGAGTTGGTGCTGTTGCAGAAGGAAGTTCTTGTTTGATGAGGACGTGGGCGTGAGACTGCCGCGCGGCAGCCAACTTGTGGTCGCCTCGCACAACCAGGGGAAGGTGCGCGAGATCAAGGCGCTGCTAGGCCCGCATGGCATCGTGGCGGTCAGCGCCGGCTCGCTGGGCCTGCCGGAGCCGGAAGAGACCGGGCTGACCTTTGCGGCAAACGCGGAAATCAAGGCGCAGGCCTCGGCCAAAGCCAGCGGCCATGCCGCGCTGGCCGATGATTCCGGTCTCTGTGTGGACGCACTGGATGGCGCCCCCGGCATCTATTCGGCGCGTTGGGCAGGTCCCACCAAGGATTTCCGCATCGCCATGACCCGCATTCATGACGAGCTGCGCCACAAAGGTCTGACCACCAGCGCCGCCAAGTTCGTTTGTGCTTTGTGCGTGGCCCTGCCGTCGGGGGAATCCCGCACCTTTGAAGGCGAAGTGCATGGCCGCCTGACCTTCCCGCCGCGCGGCGATCATGGCTTCGGCTATGATCCCATCTTCATTGCTGACGGCATGGACGAGACGTTCGCGCAAATCGATCCCGCCAAGAAGCACGCCATGAGCCACCGCGCCAGGGCATTCGAAAAGGTGCTGCATTCTGGGATTTTTATTGAGTCCCTTTAGCCGCCCCTCTCGGTGTCATGGCCCGCCACCCCGGTCCGCGCGAAGCGCGGCCGGAGTGTCAACTCCGTGCGGGCCACCCAGGTGGGACTCGTGAGTGCCTTTAGCCACCCCGCTCGGTGTCATGGCCCGCAAATGCGGGCCACCCAGGTGACGCTTGATGATTGCCGCAGCAATAGGTCTCAGACTTTCCTTCTTCGACAGCAGCTCCCCACCTGGGTGGCCCGCACTCCGGCGGGCCATGACAAGCGGGGCAGGCCGTGAGCTTCGGCGTCTATGTCCACTGGCCCTTCTGTGCTGCCAAGTGCCCCTATTGCGATTTCAATTCCCATGTCCGCACCGCCATTGACGAAGACGGCTGGGTGGATGGCATCC
>JAEKMB010000319.1 GCA_019508105.1 Alphaproteobacteria bacterium | reverse complement strand
TGATCGACGAGTACATCGCGCAGGGGCTGATGGCGCCGATTTTACAGTTCTGGGACCGGCCCAGCCTTCGCCTGATCGCGGAGTTCGACTTCGACCGATTGCGCGGCGAGACCGCGTATCCGTTCGTCGTGCAGACCGAGCAGCATAAGCTCGCCAACATGGGCATCGCGCGCCTGCGTGCCATGAGCAATGCGACGGTGCGCATGGCGACGCGCGTCGAGGGCCTCGCTCAGGATGCGAGGAGCGTGACGCTGCAGACGACGGCCGGCGAGCTGCGCGCCGACTACGTCATCGGCTGCGACGGCGGCCGCAGCACCGTCAGGAAGAACCTCGGCATCGAGTTCGAGGGCTTCACCTGGCCGGAGCGCTTCCTGGTAATCACGACGCCGTTCGATTTTGCCGCGGCGCTGGGCTGCTGCTACCGCAACTACATGGCCGATCCGCACGAATGGACCAACCTCTTCAAGGTCGCCGGCGACGACCTGAAGGGCCGCTGGCGCGCCGTTTTCAATACGCGCGAGGACGAGAGCGATGAAGAGGCGCTCTCCGATGTCGCGGTGCGCGCGCGCCTCGGGCGCATCCATGTGCCGATGGAAAGCCGCGACTACCTGCATCTCAACCTCTACAACGTGCACCAGCGCGTCGCGAAGCAGTTCCGCCGCGGGCGCGTGTTCCTGTGCGGCGATGCGGCGCACGTGAATAACCCGATCGGCGGCCTCGGCCTCAACTCCGGCATCCACGAGGCGTGGGACCTGGCGCAGATCCTGTCGCGCGAGGGCGCCGATCTCGACGACTACGAGCGGCGCCGGCGGCCGCTCAACATCGAGTATGTGCAGGAGCAGACGATCGCGAACAAGCGGCGCCTCGAAGAGACCGATCCGGCGCTGCGCGAGCAGCGCTTCGCCGAGCTCGCGCGCATGGCCGACGATCCGGTGCGACACAAGGCGTTCCTGCGTCGCGCCTCGCTTCTCGAGAGCGTGCGGCGCTTAAAATGAGCCGATGAAATTCGGCATCAATTTCTTCCCGTCTTTCCGCCCGGAAGACAGCAGCACCGCCGATTACTACGACCAGTGCCTGCGGCTTGCGGCCCGAGCCGATGAGCTCGGCTACTCGAGCATCAAGACGGTCGAGCATTCCTTCTACGATTACGGCGGCCATTCGCCCAACCCGTGCGTCTTCCTGTCCGCGGTTGCCGCGCGCACGCAGCGCATCCGGCTCATCACCGGCGTGGTGATCCCGGCGTTCCATCATCCGGCGCATCTCGGCGGCGACCTGGCGATGCTCGACAACATGAGCAAGGGCAGACTCGACGCGGGATTCGGG
>JAEKMB010000203.1 GCA_019508105.1 Alphaproteobacteria bacterium | reverse complement strand
ATTCACTCGCCGCCGAAAGCTTTCTGCCACCACCCCTTTTTGGAGGGCTTGGACGGCTCCTCGCTGGGCGTGGTGTCGGGAATGTCATCCTTCAACGACCAGACCGGCGCGGAGGGCGCGCCCGGCGAATGGCGGGCATCGGTGGGGGTGGTGTCGATCTCATCCGGCACGGCACCAAAACGGTCCACCGGCGCGGCCTGCTGGCCGCCCGTCTCGCCTTGCGGCGCACCATCCTGCGGACGGTCGCGGTCGCGGCCGCCACGGCGGCCGCGGCGGCGGCGGCGCTTGCGGCGCGGCTGGCCATTCTCGTCCAGCGGCGCGCCGGGCTGGGCAGGTTCGAATTCGCCCTCTTCGGATGAGGGAGCAAGCGGGCTCTCGGCAGGCGCGGCCGCGATGCCGGTATCGGCGCCGGTGGGACGGGGACCATCGCGGTCACGGTCGCGGCCACGACCACGGCCGCCGCGGCGGCGGCGCTTGCGGCCGCCCTCGCGATCACCACGCTCGCCGCGCTCGCCTTGCGAGGCGGCAGGGCGCTCTCCGCCTTCCTCTTCCTCGCTGTCCGCTGCGCCGCTGTCTGTGGCCGGCATTTCCTCTTCCTCGTCGATCTCTTCGACATAGTCCGGCTCGGGCTCGGTGGACGGCACAAAGCCCGCCTCGATGCTGACCGCCGAATTGCGCGGGCGCTCGCCCGGATCGCGGCTTTTGGTGCGTTCCAGCTCGAAGGAGCCGGCCGACAAGCCGTCCTTGGGCACGAAGGAGATGTCCATGCCATGCTCGGTTTCGATGCGCGACAATTCGTGGCGTTTCTGATTGAGGATGTAGATCGCCACGTCGTTGGCGATCTTGACCGTGACCGCGGCGGCGCGGTTCTTCTCGGCCTCTTCCTCGATGCCGCGCAACACGCGCAGGGCGGTGGATTCGGTGGAGCGCACCAGGCCCATGCCGTCGCAATGCGGGCAGGTGACGGTGGAACCGGCGATGACGCCGGCGCGCAGGCGCTGGCGCGACATTTCCAGCAGGCCGAACTGGGAGATCTTGCCGATCTGCACTCGGGCGCGGTCATTCTTCACCGCATCGCGCAGCCGCTTCTCGACCTCGCGGTCGTTGCGGCCTTCTTCCATGTCGATGAAGTCGATGACGATCAGGCCGGCCAGGTCGCGCAGCCGGAGCTGGCGGCCGATCTCGCTGGCCGCTTCCAGATTAGTCTTGCGCGCGGTCTCCTCGATGGAATGTTCGCGGGTGGCGCGACCGGAATTGACGTCAATCGAGACCAGCGCTTCGGTCTGGTTGATGACGATATAGCCGCCCGATTTCAGGGTGACGGTGGGCGAGAACATGGAATCCAGCTGGGATTCGATGTGCATGCGCTGGAACAGCGGCACCGTGTCCTTGTAGTGATGGACGAACTTGGCATGGCTGGGCATCAGCATGCGCATGAAGTCCTTGGCGTTGCGGTAGCCCTGTTCGCCTTCCACCACCACGTCCTGCACGTCCTTGGTGTAGAGGTCACGGATGACGCGCTTGATCAGATCGCCTTCCTCATAGACGCAGGCCGGCGCGTTGGAGGACAGGGTCTTTTCGCGGATCGTGTCCCACAGCCGCAGCAGATAGTCATAGTCGCGGCGGATCTCGATGCGGGTGCGGTTCTCGCCGGCGGTGCGGATGATCAGGCCCATGCCTTCGGGCAGTTCCAATCCTTGCGCAGCGCTTTTCAGGCGCTTGCGGTCGGCGGCATTGGTGATCTTGCGGGAGATGCCGCCGCCGCGCGGGGTGTTCGGCATCAACACGCAATAGCGGCCGGCCAGCGACAGATAGGTGGTGAGGGCGGCGCCTTTGTTGCCGCGTTCTTCCTTGACCACCTGCACCAGGATGATCTGGCGGCGCTTGATGACTTCCTGGATCTTGTAGTGCTTCTTGCGCACCCATTTCTGGGCGGGGCGGGGGGCCTGCAGCGCCTGGGCATCCCCTTGGGCATCTTGCGGTGCTTCCTCGCCGCTCACCGCTTCGATGGCGCCTTCGTTGTTTTCGTTGGCGATAGCCGCATTTTCGTCGAAGGCTATGTCGTCAGTGCCGACCGGCTGGATTTCGCCTTCATTCTCCTCGGCCGCCTCGGCGGCGGCGATTTCGCTTTCGTCCGGATAATCGTTCAGCCCCTCGGCGGCTGCTTCCGGCTTGGTCTGGGCCAGTTCGTCGTCATGGTCATGCTCGACCACCGCGCCGCCATGATTGACGAAAACCTCTTCGTGATCATCTTCGGCGATCTCGCCGGGCTCTTCGGCGTCTTCGCTGTCAGGGGCGGTGTCGAGCGGCACCAGGGGCGCCATCTCCACGCTGTCCTCGCCCGTGTCGGCCTCGTCTTCGTCCTCTTCTTCCGCCTCGGTGTCCTGGCTGCGGGAGCCGGTGATCTCGAAACTCTCGATATCGTCCTCGGAGCGGCGGCGGGCCTCGGCTTCCTGTTCGGCGATCAGGGCCTGCCGGTCGGCGACGGGGATTTGGTAATAATCGGGATGGATTTCCGCAAAGGCCAGGAAGCCCTGGCGGTTGCCGCCATATTCGACAAAGGCGGCCTGCAGCGACGGCTCAACCCGCGTCACCTTGGCAAGATAGATGTTTCCCTTGAGCGGCCGCTTGGAGGCGGCCTCGAAGTCAAATTCCTCGACCCTCGAACCGTCGAGAATGACCACCCGTGTTTCTTCCGGGTGGTTGGCGTCGATCAGCATGCGCTTGGTCATGAATATCTCCAGTGCGCACGCAGTGATTGCCGGCGGCACTGTGTGCGGCGGGCAGGGTAGGGCGGCGCGAATTGTTGGTGGAAAG
This sequence comes from Alphaproteobacteria bacterium, assembly GCA_019508105.1. Lineage (GTDB taxonomy): Bacteria > Pseudomonadota > Alphaproteobacteria > Micropepsales > Micropepsaceae > Rhizomicrobium. The sequence goes on along the minus strand of JAEKMB010000203.1, from coordinate 1,852 downwards.
GCGGCGCGCGAACCCATCCGTCGAAACGGTCATCAGGACCGCTACAGCGTCGGAGGGGAGCGCAAATTTGTCAGTCATTGTTACTTCGGCAGGCCGCGAGCCGTGAGGGCTGGAGGCCAAAGATTGGTCCTGAAGGGCCGTTGTGCTCGCGTTGTTCGCGGGGCATGCCGGGCCTGGTCAGGGGCGGCGCGGCAGCCGCGAGAATCGCCAAAAGCTGCCGGACAGAGATTTTGTAGGGTGCCGGCCAGCGTTCAACAAGCGATTAATAGGCAGATTTGTGACGATCGGCGCCGGGCGTAAATATTATGCAATACAATCAGTTAGTTAGCTGCTTCTGGACCACAGCCTGAGCAGATTGTTCCGCACCGCTTCCAGCCGGACCCGGTTTTCCCAGGCCATCTTCAGACCCTCCAGCGCCGCCACTTCCCCCAGTTCATAAAGCTGGGTGCGCTGATACTCGTCGGGGATCAGGCTTTCGATGAAGGTGATGGAGACCAGCCGCTGGCCCCGGCGCACCGGGGTTACCTCATGCAGATGGGTGGATGGATAGATTACCACGCTGCCCGGCTCCCCCTTGATCACCACCGGCCTGGTGCCGAGATGGACCAACAGTTCGCCGCCGTCATAGCTGGCGGGCGGGCTGAGCCACACCGTGGCCGAGAGGTCCGAACGCCGCATCTCGGTGCCGAAGCGCATATGGGCGGTATCGGCATGGGCGCCATAGGTCATGCCCACCTCATAGCGGGCCAGGAGGGGCGGGGCGACGTGGCGGGGAAAAGCAAAATCGATGAAAGGCGCCGAGCGCGCAAAGGCCGCCGCCACGATGCGGGACGATTCCACATAACCGGGATCGGTTTCGTTCGCCTGCAAGTTGTTCTTGGCCTTGTTGTGGGGATTGGAAACCCGCCCGTCCACGAACTGGACCCTGGCGGCGATTTCATGCAGCCGCACCACTTCCGGCGGCGTCAGAAAGTCTTTTAGTTCCAAAAACATCGGCGGTTCCCCTCAACGCCGGAACAGTAGCAAAAGCAAATCGGCGAAACAAACCGCATGCTATTCTGGCGTACCCGATTCGGAGCCGTTGAGCCTTGGTGATGCGTGTTTTCGCTGTTTGCGGCATTGCCGCCGCCGCCCTGTCGCTGGTGGCGCTGAGGGCCGATGGCGCCGACGATGCCATCAGCAAGCTGATGCACGCCCAGGAAGATGCCGCCAGGCTGCCGGTGGCCCCGCCCAAGCCCATCCCGCAAGCGGTGGCTGGACCCAGCATCGGCGCCAAACCCCAGGGACCGCTGCCCATCGTGATGAGCGCGCGCATCGGCGAGCATAACGACCGCACCCGGCTGGTGATCGAGCTGTCCGATCCGGTGAACCTGAGGGCCTTCGCGCTGGCCAATCCGGACCGGGTGGTGATCGACATGCCCGAAGTATCGTGGCGGCTGAGCGCGCCGCCACGGCCCAGCGGCTTTGGGCCGGTAAAGTCCTATCGCTACGGCCAGTTCCGCGCCGGCAATTCGCGCATGGTGATCGACTTGAATTCGCCGGTGTCGGTATCGGACGCGCTGGTGCTGCCGCCTTCCGCCGGCTTCGGCTACCGGGTGGTGATCGACCTGTTCCCCACCACAAGGCCGAAGTTCGACGCCCAGGTCGGCTGGCCGGCCGACCTCAAAAAGCGCGAAAGCGATGCGGAAAAGCTGGCAGCGCTGATCGCCGCCCAGCAGGCACCGCCGGCGCGCAGCAAGGGCAAAAAGATCATCGTGCTGGACCCCGGTCACGGCGGACTGGATTCCGGTACCGTCGGCGTCAACGGGCTGATGGAAAAAGACCTGGCGCTGGCCGAAGGCCTCAAGCTGGC
>JAEKMB010000202.1 GCA_019508105.1 Alphaproteobacteria bacterium | reverse complement strand
TGGCGCGCCAGGCTTTCCGCGCCTCGGCGAAGTTGGGATACATGCCGACAAAATCCAGCTTGGTGAGATCCTTGAACTCAATCTCCTGGGTATCTTTGAGCTCGCCGCCGAACACAAAATGCAGAAGTTGTTTGGATTCGGACATGGCGTGGCTTTCGGTTGGGCGCATTATTGAAGCCCGAAGGGGCCGTCGCGCTCAATTCTCTTATTGTCGCAGGAGCGAAATGATTTCCGTGCTCAGTCGTGGATTGGCGGCCACCAGGCTGGACTGTTTGGTCACCGGCCGGTTGTAGGTCATCACCGCGCCGCGCGCGTCGGTCAGGCAGCCGCCGGCCTCGTGCAGGATGATGTCGGCTGCCGCCAGGTCCCAGTCCCGCTTGCAGGTGAGGCTGACACTGGCATCGGCGCTGCCGTCCGCCACCAGCACTAGGCGATAGGCGACGGAGTTGCGGTTCTGAACATGCATGGGCGGGAAGGGCGCTGCGGTCAGTTGGGTACGGTCGCCGAGCATGGCGCAATCCTCGAGCCCATGGCGAGCGCTTACATGGATTGGCGTTCCGTTGCGATGCGCGCCGGCGCCGGTGCGGGCGGAATAGAGTTCGTCGCTGATGGGATTATAGACCACGCCGCAAACGGGCCGTCCGTCCGCCACGATGCCGGCACAGATGGTGAAATGCGGCCGGTTCTTGAGGAAGGCGACAGTGCCATCGATGGGATCGATGATGAAGACGGTGCGCCGCGCCAGCCGCGCCGGATCGTCGGTGGTTTCTTCCGACAGCCAGCCATACTCAGGCCGCGCCGCGGTCAGGGTGTCGCAAAGATACTTGTTCACCGCCAGGTCGGCTTCGGTGACCGGGCTACCTTCTTCCTTGTGCCATTTTTTGTAATCGCCGCCATAGAAGCGGCGCGCGATATGGCCGGCCTCGCGGACGGTGTCTTCCAGCAGCGTGAGGTCTTCACGCGCATTGTTGTTTGGTGTCGCGTGACTCCGCATCGGCGCCGGGTTGGTGCCGTCGGTACCCTCGGCTGGCGGGTCACGCTCCGGCAAGGGTCATGCCTTCGATGCGCACTGTCGGCGCGTTGACGCCATGGCGAAATTCCAGGTCGCTGGCAGGCACCAGGCTGGCGAACATGTCTTTCAGGTTACCGGCGATGGTGACTTCCGAAACGGGAAAGGCGATCTCGCCATTCTCGATCCAGAAGCCCGCGGCGCCTCTGGAGTAATCGCCGGTCACGCCATTCACTCCCATGCCCATCAGCTCGGTGACATAAAAGCCCTGCTTTATGTCGGCAATAAGGTCTTTGACCGACAGGGTGCCCGCTTCCAGATAGAGATTGGTGGAGGAGGGTGCCGGCGGCCCGCCGGTGCCGCGGGCGGCATGGCCGGTGGTTTCCAGACCCAATTGCCGGGCGCTGGCGCAGTCCAGGAGCCAGCTGGTCAGCCTGCCGCCATCGATCAGGGCGCGGCGGGCATTGGCCACGCCCTCGCCGTCGAACGGCTTGGAGCGCAGCCCCCGCACCCGGTGGGGATCGTCGATGATGTTGATGCCGGCTGCGAACACTGCCGCGCCCATGCGGTCTTTCAGGAAGGAAACGCCGCGGGCGATGGCGGCGCCGGAAATGGCGCCGGCCAGATGACCGAGCAGGCCGCCGGCTTCGTCGGGATGAAACACCACCGGCACGCTTTGGGATTTCATGCTGCGCGGGTTCAGCCGCTTGACCGCTTTTTCGCCGGCGGTGCGGCCGATGTCCTCGGCTGTACGCAGGTCCGCGGCATGGCGGGCGCTGGTCTGATCATAATCGCGTTCCATGCCAGTGCCTTCACCGGCCAACACCGCCACGCCGATGCCATGGCTGGTGGCGGCGTAGCGGCCGTAAAAACCCGTCGAGGTCGCCAACGCCACCGCATTGCGCGAGAAGGAGGCGCCGCCGCCTTCGGAATTGGTGACGCCTTTGACCGCCATCGCCGCGCCTTCGACGGCGCGGGCGCGCTCGATCAACAGCTCGGCGCTGGGCTCGGCGGGATCTTCCAGGTCCAGGGCGGGAATGGATTTGGCCAGCCGGTCCTTCGGCGCCAGGCCTGCGAACTTGTCTTCCGGCGCCAGCCGCGCCATGGCGACGGCCCGTTCGGGCAGCGCCGCCAGCGCCTCGGGCGAATGATCGGTGGAGGAAATGAAAGCGACCTGCTGGCCGACAAAGACCCGCAGGCCCAGATCGTAATTCTCCGCCCGCTCGACATCTTCCAGCTTGCCCAGCCGGTAGGAGACGCTGGAGGAGACGCCTTCGATAAACAGGGCATCGGCGGCGTCGGCGCCGCATTTTCTGGCGGCATCGAGCAGGGAACCCAGAATGGCCTGGGGGTCGCGCTTGGCGGGGCTGGTCATGCCCACCCGATGCCGCACCTTGGCGGGCGCGTCAAGGTTTGGCGAGGTGCGGCGGCGTACCGGGCACGGCGATATCGGGGGCGAGGTAGAGCGCCTGTTCGCCGAAGGCCATGAAAAGATGCAGATGCTTGAGCACATCCATGCCCAGCGACAATTCGGGCAGGATCAGGTCGGCATTGTGGTGATAGGCCCGGTTGCGCGCCATGGGGCTGGTATCGGCGTTGCGGTTCATGATGTCGGGCAGCACCATGATTTCCGGATTGTCCACCGTCATGCCGCCGAAGGACAGTTTGGCAAAATGGTGGAGATAGCCGTTGAGGAAGGCGTCGCCATTGACGGCGTGAAACAGCGTCATGCCGGCCGAGTCGGTGTCCAGCCCGAAATCGCGCCGCGCCGCCGGCAGCCGCATGATGGTGTGGCGCGAGCCGGTGTCGAAGATGGCATCATAGCTGTGACCGTCCAGAGTGACAGGGATGTGCAGGTGCCAGCCCTTGTTGTGCATCGGGGTGCGCACCGTGGGGGTCCAGCCCTGCGGGCCGGGGCAGTGCTCCTTGGCGTACATCTTGAGAACGCCGGCGCCGAAATCCACGTCCACATCATAAGGCTGCAGCATGTCCTGGGCCAGTTCGCCGGCATAGGGACGCGCCGCGTCCGGCCACACCATCAGCGCCGCGTCGCTGCGATGCAGATGGCCGAAGCTGAAATCGCCCACCACGGCGAAGCGGCGCGACACCCGCCCATTAATGTCATACACTGCCGCGCCGCTGTCATGCAGCGGCAGTTTCAATTCTTCGATCGTGCCGCGGGAAAGCTGGGTGACGGCGCCGCCGGTGTCCAGCACCATATGGCGGGTGACGCCGTTGAGGCTGACCGGCACAGTGCGGATATTGCTTTCCGGTTCGGCATTGTGCATCGGCACGCTGGCGAGCAGTTTCGCCGGCGCGCAGTCCTGGGCATGGGCGGCGGCGGCGATTGTCATGATGAGAAGGGGGAGCAAGGTATGGCGCATTCCGCAACCTACACCTGTCGGAATGTTGCCGCCAGATGCCTTACGGCTTGGCCGCCGCGGCCGCGGTCGCGCCCACTGGTGGCGCCGCGGCTCCGGCCGCCTTGGTCTGGGTGAGGTACAGCCGGTTCTCTCCGAATGCGATATAGACATGCAGGTCCTTGAGCATGTTCATGCCAATGACCATGTTCGGCAACACTATCTCAGCATTGTTGGAGAGCGCGCGGTTGCCGGTCTGCTGGAACTTGTCACCATTGCGGTTCATCCGGTCTTCCAGGATCATGATTTTTGGATTCTCAATGGTGACGCCACCGAAGGTCAGTTTTGAGAAAGTGTGTATATAGGCCTTCAAGGTTTTTTCGCCGTTGATGTTGTCCACCGGCTTGTCCCCGGGCGCACCGAGCGGAACATGCAGGAAATATTTCGCCACTTTGTCGCTTAATACGGTGGTTGTGGCGCCGGTATCTATGAAGGCATCGAAGGTCTGACCGTCTAGGGTCACTTTCACCGTGATGCGGGTGTTGCCGACCAGATGCATCGGCGCCACGCCAATGGCGTCGGCCTTCCAGTACATCACTGCGCCCGGGCAATGATCGCGCGAGATGTAGTTCATCACATTGTTGGGGAAATCGAGATCGATATCGTAATTGACCAGCATGTTGCTGGAAATCAACCCGTCCATTCCTTCGAAGGGCGTCACCGGCATGAAGACATGTGAGAAAGCCATGCGGCCGACGACCAGCTTGTCGGCGGTGGCAGCCTTGCGCGAGATGTTGCCGTTGACGTCGTACATCTGGATGTTGGAATTGACGATGTCCAGCTTCAGATCTTCCGCGGCCTTGCGGGAGATCTGGGTCATGGCACCGCCGGTGTCGAACAAGAAGGTCTTGGTCTGATCGTTGACTGTCACCGGTATCAGCCGGACTTCATCAGGATTGTTGTCCGCCGGGGTCATCTTGATGGTGCTGAGGAGCTTCAACGGACCGCAGTCGGCCGCCAGGGCAGAGGTGCTCAGCAGGGTGGCGCAGGCCACCATTGCCGATCCAAAAATCGCGTGATGTTTCATCGCGAGGCCCCTGCCTGTTTAAAGTATTTTAGCGCGGCCCTGTTATTGGCGCCAGATAGCTTGCCGTTGCCGGGTGGGTTCAGGATTTGGCGATTGCTGCCAGGCTTTAACATTTGTGGGCGCGAGACGGGCGCATCAGACCTGGTGGAGGGCAGGGTTGTCCTATTGCGGCGATTGCGTTGCCGGCGGACTGGAAGCCGGGGTGATGTAAATCTTCTGCTCCTGGAAGGCGACGTAGAGCCGCAATCTGG
>JAEKMB010000201.1 GCA_019508105.1 Alphaproteobacteria bacterium | reverse complement strand
GGAAGCGCGCTTCCTGTTTCCCCTGACGATCGTTGCGGTGGCGTTTCCGGTGCTGGGATTTTCACCGCATCTGCCGCGCTGGCGCCAAGGCTTTGCCCGCATCTGGAGCTGGCGAAAATCCTGGGCTGCCAGGGCCGTCACCGCGCTGTCGGTGGTGGGCATGATCTATTTCGCGCTTTATCCCTTTGGGGTGCGGCCGCACATGCCGATGGCGCGGTATCTTTATCGCCAATATCCGGGTCCGATTTGGAGTTTCGGCAAGCCTTTCGATTCTTATCCGATGTACCGACCGACCGGTTTCGTGGTCGGCAGGCTAAAGGATCAATCGCAGCTGACTGCCTTGCTGGACAAGGGCCCGGTCTTTGTGATGTCGCAAATCCCCGCGTCGCCGCCGCTTCCGGCGGGCACCCAAGCGACCTTGCTCTATTCGGAGTTTCCGCTCACCCGTTTCGGCTATGGCGAGGTGGGGGTGCGCTTTATCCGCGGCTATACGGACTTTGCCGCCCATCACGGCTTTCTCAAGCTGCTGCCGCTTTATTGGTACACGCTTTACCGGGTGGAGCGTTCCGCGACAATCCGGCCATAGATCTCGAACAGCTTTTCGAAATGCTGTTCGACATTGAACACCTGGGCGCCCGCCGCCGCCAGCGCGGCGCGTGATTGGGTGGGCCGGTCGCCCGCCAGAAGCCGCAGGATTGCCGCCGCCCCATCCGCCGCATCGCCGGCGCGATAGGTCTCCGCGTAGCCGGGACCGGCAAAGGTGGCGGAGGCGCCTGAGTCCGGCACCACCAGCGGCGTGCCCGAACATAGGGCTTCCGCCAGCACCAGGCCAAAGGTTTCCGCGGCCGAGCCATGGATCAGCGCGTCCGCGGATGCCATCATGGTAGCGAGGTGATCGGCATCGTTGATCTGGCCGGCGACATAGACGTTCTGGGCGTTCAGTGCCCAGCGTTCCACCGAGGCGCGCAGGAAGCCGTCGCCGGCAATGTAAAGCCCGATCTTGCGCTGTTTCTGCGCCTTGCTGACCGCCTGGATCAGAGTGCGCAGCCGCTTTTCGGGATGATGGCGGCCCACCGCGATCAACAGCTTGGCATCGGCATCGAGGCCGCAGGTCGCCAGCATCTCGCGCCGGGCGGTAGCATCGTAGAAATCGGCCGAGAAATTGCTGCGCTCCACGCCGAAGGGGGCGAGCTCGATATTCTCCAGCCCGAAACCGGAAAAGCGTTCCTTCAGCGCCGGATTGGTGACGATGGCGGCATCGTAATTGCTGTTGAGGCTGTTGAGATAGCGCCAGAAAAAGCCGAACAGCCGGTCCACCCGCTCCGGTCCCAGCATGCCGCCCAGGAAGGTCTGGGGATAGACCGCCACCGGATCGGCATGCATGAAGAAGACCTTCACCGCCTTGCCGGGCCAGCGCGCCGCCAGCCAGCCGCCGCGCCAGGGCGAGGAGCCTTCCACCAGGTCGGGCGCGATCTTGTCCAAGGTCCGCCACACCTGCTGGTGATTCCAGAACATGCGGTAATTGCGGTCGAAGGGAAGATGCGGGCTCTTGATCCAGGCGATGGTGCCGCCATGGGCCTGTTCCTGCCGCGTCTCCGCGCCCGGCGCGATGATGGTCAGCTGATGGCCGAACTTGCCCGCCAGGGCCAGCTTCTGGTTGATGTAGCGCCGCACCCCGCCTCCGGTGGGCGAATAGAATTCGCAGACATCGACAATCTTCACGGCGCAGTCGTCCCAGCCAGCAGCGCGCGATAATAACCCAGCATCCGGGCCAGTGTCTCATCCCAGGAAAAACCCAAGGCGCGAGCCCGCGCCGCCTGTCCCATGCGATGCCGCAGGCTAACGTCCATGGCCAGGGCGGCGATGTGGCGGGCAAAAGCCGCCGCGTCGCCGGCCGGCGCCAGCAATCCGGTTTGTCCGTCCACCACCAGGGAACGGCTGCCGGTGGCGTCGGCACAGACGCAAGCCAGTCCCGATGCCATGGCTTCCAGGGTGACATTGCCGAAGCTTTCGCTGTCGCTGGGAAAGAAAAATATATCCGACGAGGCATAGGCCGTCGCCAGTTCATCGCCGTCCAGGAATCCGGTGAAGATGGCGTGGGGCAGTTGGGACTCGACAAAGCCGCGATCGGGTCCGTCGCCGACGATCACCACCCGATGTGGCGCAGTGATCTTGTTCAGGGCGGCCGCCAGCATGTCCAGGCGCTTCTCCCGCACGAGCCGCGAAACATGCAGAACGATCAATTCATCCTCTGCGATGCCATGGCGCGCCCGCCAGGCAGCGCTGCGCCTGGCGGGGTTGAAACGATCGGTCTCGATGCCGCGCGGCCAGGGCTTGAAATTGTCCTTGAGGCCGTCGGCCAGCAGCGCGTCGCGGGTGGACTCCGACGGGACATAGACTTCGCGGCAGGCGCCATAGAAGCGGCGCAGGATTTTGGTCAGAAGCCCCTCGAAGGGCGCCAGATACCAATAATGCCTGAGATAGGTTTCGTAGCGCGTGTGATAGGTCGCCACCGCCGGAATGCCGTGCGCGTTCGCCAGCGTCAGGGCGGCATGACCCAGAAGATCGGGCACCGCGACATGGATGATGTCGGGGGCGAAATCCAGCAGCTTGCGCTTCACCCGGCCTGGCATGTTCAGCACCAGCCGGTATTCCGGGCGCCCCGGCAGCGGCATGGAGGGTACCGGCAGGATGGTGCCGCTATGCACAAAGGCCGGCTTGCGGGCGGTGGGGGTGAAGACCAAAACCTCGACGCCCTGTCGTTCCAGGTAACCGACCAGGCGGTTCAGGGTCAGCGCCACGCCGTCGGCGATATAATTGTACGAGCTGGTGACAAGTGCGATGCGAAGGGGCGCGCTGGCGCGGTCTTTTGCGGGGACCACGGCGCTAGCTGCCCGGTTCGGACCGGAGGACGCGCGAATAGAGCGAGTAGCTCGGATCGGAGATGAAGGTCAGCCACAGGCCGAACCAGGACGCCGCGGGGGTCAGGTTGTCATAGAATTCCGGCGCCGCCTTGCGGATGTCCGGCAGGCGATTCCATGGCACCGACGGAAAGTCGTGATGCTCGTTATGGTAGCCGACATTCAGCGCCAGCCGGTTGAGCATGCCGTAATAGCTGCCGGTTTCCTGCTGCGGATCCAGGGTGAAATGCTCCTGGATCCAGCGGCTGCCCAGGGGGTGCAGGCCGATGGAAAACAGCATGGAGGCGGCGAGATAAAGGATCGCGTTCCAGCCGAACAGCCACACCACCGCCACGTCAAACAGGGCGCAGGCCGTCAGGCTGGCGAGGCTCCAGCCATTGATGACCGATGACACACCCTTCAGCCGGCCGGGGCGGGTGAGCTGGAACAGCGGGAAGACCAGCAGCCACAGTGCCTTGCCGTACCAGCGATTGCCGATCAGTCGCGCTTCCCAATGGCCGGCCAGGTCGGCATCGGCGGAATGATCGCCCTGGCGCGCGTGATGGGCCAGATGACAGATGGAAAAGCCGATGGCACCGGGGATCAGGTTGGGCAAATCGCCGATGATGGCGACCAGATAATTGGCTATGCGGCTCTTGAAGATCAATTTGTGGGTGGCGTCATGGATGACGACATAGAGACAGTGATTGGCGAAAGCGCCCACGGCATAGGCCAGCAGCAGCGCAATCCACCAGGCCTGCATGCCCAATCGGCCCATCAGCGCCGCCATGCCGATCTGCAGGCCGGCGACCCCCAGCATGATGGCGGCGGTCCAGGGATTGCGGCCGATCAGGTCGCGGATTTCCGGATGGGCCTGCAGAATGGCACGGGTGCGGGCCGGATGCGGCTGGTCCTGGGCGGAAACGTAAAAGGCGCGGGGCATCCTCAGCCGACGCTGCGGCGAAGCTTTTCCAGTTCCTGCGCCACGACCGGAACCGTTTCCTGGATCTGCTCTTCGGTATGGTTGGCCGTGAGGAAAAAGCGCAGCCGCGCCGTGGTCGCCGACACCGCCGGACGCACGATGGGCTGAACCTCGATGCCGCGCTCCAGCAGATTGTGCGACAGCACCATGGCCAGCTTGTCGTCGCCCACGATCAGGGAGGCGACGGGGGAATCCTCGTCGCCGCCGATGGTCAGGCCGTTTTCGCGGGCGATCTTGCGAAAGAACTTGGCGCGGTCACGCAGGCGGCGCGGGCGGTGAGGTTCGCGCTCCAGTATGTCCAGCGCCGCGATGGCGGCGGCGGTATCGGCGGGCGACAGGCCGACGCTGAAGATCAGGCCGGGGCACAGATAGCGCATATATTCGATCAGCCCGCGGTCGCCGGCGATATAGCCGCCGCTGGAGGCCAGGGTCTTGCTCAGGGTGCCCATATAGACATCGATACTGTCCACCGGCAGACCTGCCTCTTCGCATACGCCGCGGCCGTTCTTGCCCACGATGCCGAAGCTATGGGCTTCGTCCACCATCAACAGCAGATCGTGGCGCTTCTTGGTTTCCACCGCGCGCTTCAGGTCCAAGATCTGGCCGTCCATGGAATAGACGCCTTCGGCGACGATCAGGCCACGCCGGAAGCCGGCCCGTTCCTTCTCTATCAGCCGGTCAAGCCCGTCCCACTCCCCATTGGGGTAGGTGAAGGTCTTGGCGCCCGACAGGCGTGCGCCGGTAATGATGCTGTTATGGGCGCCGGAATCGTAGATCACCGCATCGGGACGGGCGAGCAGGTGCGAAATCACGCTCACATTGGTGAGATAGCCGCTAATGAAGACCAGCGCGTCTTCGGTGCCCAGGA
>JAEKMB010000200.1 GCA_019508105.1 Alphaproteobacteria bacterium | reverse complement strand
ATCGATCCACTGGATCGATTTGCCCGGCTATGCCGGTCGCGTCTCACCCCGTCATCCGCCCCTTGTTGTCCTTGACGTCGCGGCGGGTCTGTTGCGGCTGATAGGCCTTGCGGGCATGGGCTTCGCAATAGGGCGAGCCGGCCTTGGGGCTGTGGCCGCAAAAGTGGAATTCCGACGCCGCGGGATCGCCGATCGGCCAGCGGCACATGCGGTCGCTGATGGTCAGCACCGTGGCGTGGCTGCCGTCTTCCATGGTCAGGGGATCTTCCTCCACCACCGGGGCGGCGGGAACATGGCTGCGTACGCTGGGCACCTTGGGCGCCATGGGTAGGCGCGGGCGTTCGCTGCGGGACGGGCTGGCCCGGCCGGCCAGGCCCAGGCGGTGGACCTTGCCGATCACCGCATTGCGGGTCACCCCGCCCAGGGCGCGGGCGATCTGGCTGGCCGACAGGCCCTCGGTCCATAATGTCTTGAGCTGTTCAACCCGGTCTTCCGACCAATTTGCCTGTGTCATGGCTCTCGCTCCTGGTTGGCCAGGAGGGGTTTCTGCAACCCCCCGGTCACTAGATACAGTATCCTCGGCTCTGTATTGCACAAGCTTTGTGGGGGCATCGCCAGTCCTTGTCCACAAGATGCATAGCGGGCATGTCCGCCCCGGGCGGGGTTGTAGGAGCGTCACGGAAAGCAGATAAACGGGGCTTCCCGGCTTCCATTTGTATTTTTATTTCAACCCGAACAGAGGCGTTAGGCGAAAGCTGGACCGCCCATCAAGAAGGATTCCCTCCCGTGTTCCCCGCTTTGCTTCCCACCTATAACCGGACGGATGTCGCCTTCGTCCGTGGCGAGGGTTCCTACCTTTTCGCCGAGGATGGCAAGCGATATCTGGACTTCGGGGCGGGCATCGCCGTCAACGCCTTCGGCCATGCCAATCCCCGGCTGGTCGGAGCCCTGACCAAGCAGGCCCAGACCCTGTGGCACACCTCCAACCTCTACCGGGTGCCGGGCCAGGAAAGCCTGTCCAAAAAGCTGGTCGCCAATACCTTTGCCGACACGGTGTTCTTCACCAACTCGGGCACCGAGGCGATCGAACTCGCCATCAAGATGGCGCGGCGCTACCACTTCGCCGGCGGCCATCCCGAGCGCTTCCATATCGTCAGCTTCGAGGGCGCCTTTCATGGCCGCACCTATGCCGCCATCAATGCCGGCGGCAATGAAAAGTACCTGGAAGGTTTCGGCCCGCGCATGCCGGGCTTCGATCAAATTGCGGCCTGCGACATCGAGGCGGTGAAGAAAGTGGTGGGCCCGCAGACGGCCGCCATCCTCATCGAACCCTTGCAGGGCGAAGGCGGCGTCAGGCAGATGGCGCCCGATTTCCTGCGCGCCCTGCGCAAGCTGTGCGACCAGCAGGGCATCCTGCTGATCTTCGACGAGATCCAGACCGGGCTGGGCCGCACCGGCAAGTTCTTCGCGTATGACTGGCTGGGCATCACCCCCGACATCATGACGGTGGCCAAGGCACTGGGCGGCGGGTTTCCCGTAGGTGCGGTGCTGGCCGCCGCCGAGGCGGCCAAGGGCATGACCGTGGGTACCCATGGCACCACCTATGGCGGCAATCCGCTGGCCATGGCGGTGGGCAATGAGGCCATCGATATGATCCTGGAGCCGGGCTTCCTGCAGCATGTCAACAGGATCGCCAACTATCTGCACCAGCAACTGGGCGCGCTGACCGCGGCGCATCCGCAGGTGTTCGAAAGCGTGCGCGGCCATGGGCTGATGATCGGGCTGAAAATGAAAACCGATGCGCCCGCCTTCATCGCCGCGGCGCGTGCCAATGGTCTGGTGGTGCTGCCCTCCGGCGACAATGTGGTGCGTCTGTTGCCGCCCTTGACCTTGACCGAAGCCGAAGCCCGCGAAGGGCTGGAATTGTTGAACAAGACCGCTTCCCAGATGGAAGCGCAGAAAGCCGCTGCCCAATGAACGCCCCGCTGAAAACCAAGCCCCGGCACTTCCTGGATCTGTCCGACCATGACAGCGCCACCCTGAAGGCCATCATCGCCGACGCCAAAAAGCGCAAGCTGGCGCGCGGCGTAAAGCCCAGGGGCGCCCCCGACGCCGACCAGCCGCTGCAAGGCAAGGTGCTGGCGATGATCTTTGACAAGCAGAGCACGCGCACGCGCATCTCGTTTGACATGGCGGCGCGGCAGCTCGGCGGCAGCGCCCTGATGGTGACCGGCAACGAGATGCAGCTGGCGCGGGAGGAAACCATCGCCGACACGGCGCGGGTGATCTCCCGCTATGTCGATGCGGTGATGATCCGGCTGTTGGACCATGAGATGGTGGAAGACCTGGCGGCCCATGCCTCCGTGCCCGTGATCAACGGGTTGACCAAATGGTCCCATCCCTGCCAGATCATGGCGGACATCCTGACCTATGAAGAGCACAAGGGCTCCATCGCCGGCGCCAAAGTGTGCTGGAGCGGCGACGGCAACAATGTGCTGACCAGTTGGGTGCATGCGGCGGTGAAGTTCGGCTTCACCCTGAATGTGGCGTCCCCGCGCGAACTGACGGTGGACCAGGAAACCCGCGACTGGGCCGCGCCCAGCGGGCTGGTGCATTTCACCAGCGATGCGGCGGCGGCCGCCGAAGGCGCCGATTGCGTGGTCACCGACACCTGGGTGTCGATGGGCGACGACAATGCCACCAAGCGCCAGAACCTGCTCAAGCCTTTCCAGGTCAACGCCGAACTGATGAAGCTGGCCGACAAGGACGCCATCTTCATGCATTGCCTGCCGGCCCATCGCGGCGACGAGGTTACCGATGCGGTGATCGACGGGCCGCAGTCCGTGGTGTTCGACGAGGCGGAAAACCGCCTGCACGCCCAGAAGGCGATCCTGGCCTGGGCGCTGTCCTGAAGCGGTTTCTTGAAAAGCCTCTCGGCCAGCGCCATATAGCGATCCATGCCTGACAAGATGGAACCTGCGTCGCCCTATGGCGACTTTGTCCTGCCGTTCGACATCGCCAAGGCGGGCGTGCGCGGCCGCCTGGTCCGCCTGGATGCGGCCTCGGCCCGGGCGCTGAGCGCCCATGCCCTGCCGGAAGCGGCCGCCCGGGTGGCGGGCGAGGTGGTGGCGCTGGGGGCGCTGCTGGGTTCGGCGCTGAAGCTGGACGGGCGGCTGACCATCCAGACCAAGGGCGATGGACCGCTCGATCTTGTCACCGCCGATTATTATGGCGCCGACGAAGTGCGCGCCCGCGGCGTGCGCGGCTATGCCCGGCTGGATGCGGAGCGTTTCGCCGGGCTGGCGGACAAGGCGTTCGCTGCCCTGGCGGGGACCGGCGCCCTGGCCATCACCATCGAGCCCAAAATGGGCGGCAAGACCTATCAGGGCATTGTCGAACTTTCGTCCGCCGGCATCGGCGCTTCGGCGGAAACCTATTTCGCCCAGTCCGAGCAGCTCCCCACCGTGATCAAGCTGGCGGCCGCGCCGCTCTATGTGGCGGGCGATCCCGTGCCCCACTGGCGCGCCGGCGGCATCATGCTGCAGATGACCCCGGACGCCGCCAAGGCGGGGGTGGAAAGCCGTTCCGACGACTGGGACCGGCTGTCGCTGCTGCTCAAGACCGTGGAAGATCTGGAACTGGTGGATACCAGCTTGGCGCCCGAAACCCTGTTGTGGCGCCTGTTCCACGACGATGAGGTGCGGGTGCAGCCGCCCGAGCCGGTGATCTTTCGCTGCGACTGCGATGCCACCCGCATCACCACGGTGTTGAAAAGCTACACGCCCGAGGATCGCGCGGGACTTGCCGATCCCGACGGCATCATCCGCGCCCGCTGCGAATTTTGCGGCAAGAGGCATGAGATCCCGCCGGACACATTGGCATAGCCCTATTTGTTATGCCCCGATTTATGAAGTGGGCGATGACGATTGGGAGTCAGGCGCAGGCTTTCGCGATCACTTTGCGCAAAAACGCCTCGCAAGCTTGCAGCTCGCTGAGTTCGCAGAATTCGTCGGGCCGGTGCGCCTGGTCGATGGAGCCGGGACCGCAGATCACCGCCGGAATACCGTAATTCTGGAAATGCCCAGCCTCGGTGCCATAAGCCACCGCTTCCACCTGGTTGACGCCGGTCAACTCGCGCGCCAGACGGATGGCGGCGGAGTCCTCGTCCATCACTAGCCCGGGATACTGGGCATGCAAGGTGGTGACCAGCGCCGCTTCCGCCGCGCGGGCGCGATACTTGGGCAGTACCTCGGCATCGGCGCGTTGTTTGACCCGCGCGATGATCGCGGCCGGGTCGCGGTCGGGCAAAGCGCGATATTCCCAGGTCACTTCGGCTTCCTTCGCCAGGATATTCACCGCCGTGCCGCCATGGATCACGGTGGCCTGCACGGTGGAATGAGGCGGATCAAAGCGGGGATCGGCATCGGCGCGCAGCTCGTCCCACACCTTGTCCAGCAGGGCGACAAACTCGCCCGCCATCATCACCGCATTGGCACCTTTTTCCGGACCGCTGGAATGATGCTCCCGGCCGCAGCATCGGGTTACCAGCTTGGCGCCGCCCTTGTGCGCCCCTACGATCTTCATCAAGGTCGGCTCGCCGATGATGGCCAGCGCAGGTTTTAAATTCTCCGCCTTCAGATCGCCCAACAGGCCCTTGACCCCGGCGCAGCCCACTTCCTCATCATAGGATAGGGCAAAATGGAGGGGCCGCTTGAGCCCGGCTTTGCCGATCTCCGGCGCCAGCGCCAGGGCGGTGCCGACAAAGCCCTTCATGTCACAGGCGCCGCGGCCGTAAAGC
>JAEKMB010000199.1 GCA_019508105.1 Alphaproteobacteria bacterium | reverse complement strand
CCTGGTGATGCAGATAGGATTCGATCTGGAAATCCGGCGAGAATTGGAACGACTTGGCGTCGCGGTTCTGCAGGGCGCGGCCGAACTTCTGCTGCAGCGCCATTTCCGAAACATAGGTGATATGGGCCGCCATGCGCGCCACCGCCAGGCCTTTGGACGGCTTGGTGTCATGCAACTGGTATTCGCCGCCTTTCCAGTCAGGATCGGCCATGATCGCCTGGCGGCCCACTTCGTGAAACGCGATGTTCTGCGCCGAATGGCGGGCGGCGCAGGCGATCGGCATCACCGCGCGCACGCAGTCGGGATAGGACGCCGCCCATTGCAGCGCCTGCATACCGCCCATGGAGACGCCGATTACCATCAGCAGTTTTTCGATTCCCAGATGCTCGACCAGGCGCTTCTGCGCCCGCACCATGTCGCGGATGGTGACCAGCGGAAAATTCAGAGCCCAGGGCTTGCCGGTGGCAGGATCGATTTCCGCCGGCCCGGTGGACCCCATGCAGCCGCCCAGCACATTGGCGCAGATGACAAAGAAGCGGTCGGTATCGATCGGCTTGCCCGGTCCCACCATGGGGGTCCACCAGCCGGGCTTGCCGGTGATCGGATTGTCGCTCGCCACGAACTGATCCATCGTCAGGGCATGGCAGATCAGCACCGCGTTGCTCTTGTCGGCATTGAGCGTGCCATAGGTCATGTAGGCCACGGTGAAGGGCGCCAGGTCGCGGCCGCAGTCCAGCGGCAGCGGAGTCTGGAAGGTGACGGCCATGCCGACATCGGCGGATGGCGCGGTCACCGGGCGCAAGAAACGAGGGGCCTCGGTCATCGGAAAATCCTTGGAAAAGGTAGGTAAGGTGCGGCCACACCCCAAGTCAACGAATGGCAGCCCTGCTTTGCTTTTGGGGCGCTCCCGCCCTATCAATACCGCCCTTTTTATCAGGGCGGTCCGGCTGTCGCCGGGCGCCCCTTTTTGAGAAGCTTGCCCCTCGTTAATCCATGCTGACCGATCCCAAGCCCGGCGTCCTGGACATCTCGCCCTATGTCGGCGGGCGCTCCGGCGTGGCCGGCCTGTCCAAAGCCGTCAAACTGTCGTCCAACGAGTCGCCCATCGGGCCCTCGCCCAAGGCGCTGGCGGCGATCGCGGAGGCGGCCGCCAGCCTGTCGCTCTATCCCGAAGGCTCGGCGCTGCTGCTGCGCCAGGCCATCGCCGAGGTTCATCACATTCCCGCGGACCGCATCGTCACCTCCGGCGAAGGTTCCGGCGCGCTGATCACCATGCTGGCCAACGCCTATTTGCGGCCGGGCGATGAGTGCCTGTTCGGTCGCCACGCCTTCCTGCTGTACGAGATTGCGGCGCGCGCAAACAGTGCCGCACCGATCATGGTGCCGGAGAAGGACACCAATCACGGCCTGAAGCTGGACGTGGACGCCATGCTGGCGGCGGTGACCCAAAAGACGCGGCTGGTCTATGTCGCCAATCCCAACAATCCCACCGGCACCTATCTTAACCGGGAGGAGATGGCGCGGCTGCATGCCGGCCTGCCCGAGCACGTGCTGTTGGTGATCGACAGCGCCTATGCCGAATATGTCACCGCCAAGGATTATGAAGCGGGGCTGGAGATGGCGTTGCGGCTGCCCAATGCGGTGATGACCCGCACCTTCTCCAAGCTTTACGGCCTGGCCGGCTTGCGCATCGGCTGGATGCTGGCGCCGGAAAAAGTCTGCGACGTGATCAACCGAATCCGGGGGCCCTTCAACACCTCACTGATGCAGCAATTGGCGGGGGCTGCGGCGGTGCGCGACCGCGAGCATTTCTGGAAGGCGGTGGAGCATAACAGCAAATGGCTGCCTTGGATCATTGCTGAGATTCGCAAGACCGGCTTGCGCGTGGATGACAGCGTGGCCAATTTTGCGCTGATCCACTTCGCGCCGCAGGGCGACAAGACCGCGGCCAAGGCTGACGCTTTCCTGACCAAGAATGGCGTCATCCTGCGCGGCGTCGCCAGCTACGGCCTGCCCGATTGTTTGCGCATGACGGTGGGCACCGAAGAGGAAAACCGGCTGGCGGTGAAACTGATCACGGACTTCATGGCGTCATGAGCATGTTCAACAAGATCGCCATTATCGGGTTGGGCTTGATTGGCTCGTCCGTTTTTCACGCGGCGAGGCGCCGACAGCTTGGTACAGAACTTGCTGGCTATGACATAAATGATGATGTTCGTCTGAGAGCGAAAGCAATCGGTTTTGCGAACATCATCCACGATGATTTGGCTTCATGTGTGCAAAACGCCGATCTTGTCATCTTGTGTACTCCCGTGGGTGCCTACAAATCTGTTGCTGAACAGATTGCGCCACATCTTAAAAAGGGTGCGATCCTGTCAGATGTCGGTTCGGTCAAGGGTGCAGTAATCCGCGACGTGGGGCCTTTTGTGCCGGCCGGGGTGCATTTCATTCCCGCCCATCCCATCGCCGGCACCGAGTTCTCCGGGCCGGAAGCCGGTTTTGCCACCCTGTTTGACGGACGCTGGGCGATCCTGACCCCTGTCGCGGGCGGCGATCCGGCCGCGGTCGAAAAATTGAAAAGCTTCTGGCAGGGGTTGGGCAGCAAGGTGGATATGATGGACGCCGGTCACCACGACTTGGTGCTGGCCATCACCTCGCATTTGCCGCATCTGATCGCCTACAATATCGTGGGTACGGCGCATGACCTGGAAAAGGTCACCGAAGGCGAAGTCATCAAATATTCCGCCTCGGGCTTTCGCGATTTCACCCGCCTCGCCGCTTCCGATCCCACCATGTGGCGCGACGTGTTCCTGAACAATCGCGAGGCGGTGCTGGAAGTGCTGGGCCGCTTCAACGAGGATTTGAGCCAGTTGCAGCGGGCGGTCCGCAATGGCGACGGTGAAGCCCTGTTCGACCTGTTCACCCGCACCCGCGCCATCCGCCGCGCCATTGTCGATATCGGCCAGGACACCGCGGCGCCGAACTTCGGGCGCAAGAGCTAGTAGAGCGGCGACAGCAGCGCATTGGGATCAAGCCCCGGCGCGATCACTTGCGAGAATTTCGCCTTGCCGCCTGCAGCCTGCCAAGTCGTCGCCGCCTCGGGCCAGGACTGCGCGCCTTTGAGCAGGCGCGCAAAGGCATCGCCTTGGTTCAGGATGGCATAGGCCTGCACCTGTTTGCGCTTTCCCACGGCATCGGCTTGCAGCATCAGATCGAGAGCGCCGCCATCGCGGCGCATATGGAATTGCAAGCGCCCAATCTTGATGTCTTTTCCGGTCATGTTGGCGATATCCAGGTCGGCGCGCAGAAGGCCCTTGGCACCGGTCACGCTGCTGGCGCGCAATGATCCGGGCAGGAAATCGACATGTTGCGCCCCGCCCGCGGCGTCGGTCCAGGAAGCCTGCTGACGGCCCGCCGCTTCGTAAACTGCCTTGGCGCGGCTGTAGCTGAGGGTATGGGCGGCGAATTTCTCGGATGACCAGGCGAAGGGGCCATGCGCGCCGGCGCCCCGCACCGCAAAGCCGGTGAAATCGGCGTCCAGCCGGAAAGGAAAGCCGCCGACTTTGACCTTGGACCAGTCCAGCGTGATGCCGGGAACGGCCTCATGGCCCTTGAGAGCGGCGAGCTTCTTCTCGAACGCGTCCGCCGCCGCCCACCAATAGGCCATCACCATGCCGGCGATGATCAGGAACGTGCTGATGGGGGCGTAGAGCCAGAAGCGGCTGGAGTAATTCATCTTCTCACCATGTGCGGGCACTCTTTAAATCGGAAGAGGGGCCTCCCATCCAGAGCCAAGAACGCCGCACCACAGGACGGCCCTGGATGGCCGGCTCGGAGGCCGGCCATGGAGGCGCGGGGGCTAACTACACTTGGAATAGCCGCAAGACAGGCAGGAGTCGCAGCCTTCCAGCTTGATGAAGCTGGCATCGCCGCAGCGCGGGCAGAACCGGGCGCGCGCGCCTTCCGCCGGGATATTGTGGGCATCGGGCAGGCCCGACAGGCTCATGCTGCGCTGGCCCATAAAGCCGATCTCCACCATATGGCGCTCGATCACCTCGCCGATGGCCGCCAGCAGGGACGGCACATAGCGGCCGCTCATCCATTGGCCGCCGCGCGGATCGAAGATGGCTTTCAATTCATCCACCACAAAACTGACATCGCCGCCGCGGCGGAACACTGCCGAAATCATCCGGGTCAGCGCCAGCGCCCAGGCATAGGCTTCCATGTTCTTGGAATTGATGAAGACCTCAAACGGCCGCCGCCGCCCATCCTTCTCGATATCGTTGATGGTGATGTAGAAGGCATGGTCACTGTCCAGCCACTTGATCTTGTAGGTGCGGCCCAGAAGCGCGTCCGGCCGGTCCAGCGGCTGGGTCATATAGACAATGCCGCCGCTGGAAATGCGCGGCGGCGGAGGCGGCAGCGGCAATTCCGGTTCCTGCGTGTTCATCACCGCTTCGGCGGGAATGGCGGCCGGCTCTTCCACCGACAGCACCGAACCGGTGACCTCGTTTGGGCGATAGGTGGTGCAGCCCTTGCAGCCTGATTCGTAAGCTTCCAGATAAACATGGGCGAAGTCGTCGAAAGAAATCCCGGCCGGGACATTGATGGTCTTGGAAATGGCGCTGTCGACAAAGGGCTGGGCGGCGGCCTGCACCGCCAGATGCTCGGAAGGCGGTATCGGCGCCGAACCTCTCCTGGAACAGGCGGAAGGCGTAATCGCTGACCTGTTCCTCGCGCCTGGAACCATCAGGCTGCAAAACCTTGCGGGTGTAGTTGAAGGCAAACACCGGCTCGATGCCGCTGGAGACATTGCCGGCGAACAACGAGATGGTGCCGGTGGGCGCAATGGAGGTGAGAAGGGCGTTGCGGATGCCATGTGCGGCAATGGCGTTGTAGATGTCCGGCGGCAGCGCCTGGATGTGCGCACCGGACAGATAGGGATTCATGTCATAGAGCGGGAAAGGGCCTTTTTCCTTAGCCAATTCCACACTGGCGCGATAGGCGGCATGGCTGACGGCGGCCATCCAGGTGCGGATCAGTTCCAGGCTTTGCGGCGAACCGTAGCGGACCTTGCACAGGATCAGCGCGTCAGCCAGGCCCGTGACGCCCAGCCCGATGCGCCGCTTGGCGCGGGCCTCCTGCGCCTGGGCATCCAGCGGAAAGCGCGACACGGTGATGGCATTGTCCATCATCCGCACCGCGCTGCCGACCAGCCGTTCCAGCTCCGCCATGTCGAGCGCGGCATGGTCGGCGAAGGGATGGCGCACAAGCTTTGCGAGATTGATCGATCCCAACAGGCAGGCGCCATAAGGCGGCAAGGGCTGCTCGCCGCAAGGATTGGTGGCGGCGATGGTTTCGCAATAGCCCAGATTGTTTTGGCTGTTGATGCGGTCGATGAAGATCACGCCCGGCTCGGCATGGTCATAGGTGGCGCGCATGATGGTGTCCCACAGCGCCTTGGCCTTGAGTGTGCGATAGATCCGCCCGCCAAACTGCAGCTTCCAGTCGCCGTCCGCCTTCACCGCCGCCATGAAGGCATCACTCACCAGCACCGACAGGTTGAAGTTGGACAGGCGGCCGGGTATCCGCTTGGCGGTGATGAAATCCTCGATATCGGGATGGTCGACGCGCAAGGTCGCCATCATGGCGCCGCGCCGCGAGCCCGCACTCATGATGGTGCGGCACATGGCGTCCCACACCTCCATAAAGGAGACGGGACCGGAGGCATCGGCCCCCACCCCCGCCACTGCCGCGCCCTTGGGCCTGAGGCTCGAAAAGTCATAACCGATCCCGCCGCCCTGCTGCAGGGTCAGGGCCGCTTCGCGCAGGGCGGAGAAGATTCCGTCCATGGAATCTTCGATCCCACCCATCACAAAACAGTTGAACAGCGTGACGCTGCGACCAGTCCCGGCGCCGGCCAGGATCCGTCCCGCCGGCAGGAATTTGTGGCCGGCCAGGGCGTGGGCGAATTCCTGGGCGCGGGCGACGCGCTGCTCCGGCGCTTCAGCCTCGGCCAGCGCCAGCGCCACACGCGCCCAGCTATCGGCTACGTCGCGGTCCATCGGCGTGCCGTCGGCCGCCTTCAGCCGGTATTTCATGTCCCAGATTTGATGGGAGATCTCGCTCATCGGACGGTAACAAACATATCGAGTACCGGGTCCGCCACCATGGCTTGCCGGGCTGCCTAATATGGGACCGAAGCGGCCGCATTCCAACCGCCGCAGGCGACGTTAACCATTTGATTTTGCCAGATATTTCTGGCGCTGGCGGTCGATCTGCAAGCGGTAGAGGAAGGCGATCCGTTTGAAGAGGCTGCGGCCGAAGCGGGCGGCGTGCAGCAGGGGATAAAGCTCCGCCAGCCGGGTCTTGAGCAGCACGCGATCGGCGCCTGCCGGCAGATGCTCATTGAGCAGGATATAGGGCGAGGCGGCCGAGAGGAAAACCGGGATGCCCCGTGCCATCAGCCGCGCGACATAGTCAACGAAGGCGGTGCGCAGTACGGCCGCCTCGCCGCCCAGGATGGCCATGTGCACGCCATAGGGTGCAGCTTTCCAGGCGGCGGGCAATTGATCCGGCGCCCAGCTCAACGCCATCACGCCGCTGAGATCGGGCCGCCAGTCATCGCCCATATCGTCGAACAGCCGCCAGCCGCAGAGGAATTGGCGGCACACGCCGGGACGGGTGTCATAGATGCCGCAGCCCTTGGCGCCGAGATGCGGGCAGGGCACCCGCGCTTCCTTTTTCAGCTCGGGCGCGAAGATCTTCAATTCCGTGCAACAG
>JAEKMB010000198.1 GCA_019508105.1 Alphaproteobacteria bacterium | reverse complement strand
CATTCGGCAAGCCGTGCCGCGGCTGCGCAAAGGCAGCAATCCATCGATTATAAACTTGTCGTCAGTCGCAGGTCATCTCGGTATGCCAAGACGCGCTCCCTATTCCGCCTCAAAATGGGGTGTCGTGGGACTTACCAAGACTCTCGCGATCGAACTCGGAAGCAGCGGCATCCGTGTCAATGCCATCCTGCCGGGCGCGGTTGATGGTCCACGAATTCAGGCGGTTATTGCTGCCAGTGCAAAAACGCTTGGCAAGCCTGTGGAGGAAGTGGCTCGCGTTTACACCACTCAGGCCGCGCTTGGACGCATGGTTACAGCTCTCGATGTCGCCAACATGGTGCTTTTTGCCGCCAGCGACCTAGCCGCCAACGTCACCGGACAAGAACTCGTCGTGGATGGGTATACTCAGGCATTGAGCTAACCGCCGCCGCGTCATCGCCTGCAAATGCGTCCTGTCGCACCCAGCTTTAATGTTCGCTAGTATCAACCCGTCAAGAATCGAGCTCGCAGCATGGTAATTGAAACGCAACGCATAGCGATCGATGTCGGCGGGACATTTACTGATCTTGTGGTGTCGAATTCTGACGGTACGGCCCGGACACTGAAACTCCTTTCGACTCCAGACGACTACAGCCGAGCGATTGCAGATGGATTGGGCCGTTTTTTCGCGGATGGCACGATGGACCCCAAATCCGTCACCACACTGGCGCATGCCTTCACGGTGGCGACGAACGCCCTGTTGACTGGACATGGCGCTCGTGTGGCGCTGACGAGATCGAGGAGCGGATGAACGCGGATGGTGAGGTCGTGCTTGCCCTGAACCCCGCCAGCGTGATCGGCGCCATCAAGAAGATGCAGCTTCAGGAAGTGGATTCCGTAGCAATCTGTTTGCTGCACTCCTACATCAATCCTGCACATGAGCGTGCCGTGGCGGAGTTGATCCGCCAGCACGCGCCGGGCCTTTCCATTTCCGCGTCGCATCAGGTTATGCCGGAAATCCGCGAATATGAGCGTACCAGCACTACGGTGGTGAACGCGTTTGTGAAACCGGTAGTGGATCATTATCTCGCGTCGGTAGAAAATGGGACCAAGGGAATGGGCATCAGCGCACCCCTGATGGTGATGCAATCTTCGGGCGGCATCATGAAAGCGGATACGGCGCGCGCCTTCCCGGCCTATTGCATCGAATCCGGTCCGGCGGCGGGTGCGATCGCGGCAGCGGCTCTGGGCGAGATCATTGGGGAAAAGAACATCATCGCCTTCGACATGGGCGGTACCACCGCAAAAGCCTGCCTTATCGAGGACGGCGAGCCGCGCCTCACCGACGAAATGGAGGTCGGCGCGGGGATCAATGCCGGGCAGCGGCTATTGGGCGGCGGCGGTTACCTGGTGCGGTCGCCCACCATCGACCTGGCCGAAATCGGCGCCGGCGGCGGCAGCATCGGCTGGATAGACAAAGGCGGGGCGCTGCGCGTGGGGCCGGAGAGCGCGGGCGCCGATCCCGGTCCTGCCTGCTATGGCCGGGGCGGGCTGCACCCAACGGTGACCGATGCCAATGTCGTGCTGGGTTTTCTCAACCCCTTGCATTTACTCGATGGCGACATGCCCATCGACATCGCGGCCGCGCGGGAAGCCATTGAATCCCACATCGGCCGCATTCTGGGACTTTCGGTGCATGCAGCGGCCTACGGCATTCACACCGTTGCCAACGCCGCCATGACCCGCGCGATCCAGACGGTATCGAGCGAAATCGGCCGCTCCCCTGCGGATTTCGCCATGGTGGCCTTTGGCGGCAATGGCGCAGTGCATGGCGCGACCTTGGCGGCTCAGGCCGGAATTTCCGACATTATAATTCCACCGGCCTCCGGCGTGATCAGCGCGCTAGGCCTTTTGTTCGCGCGCATCCAGCACCGGCTGATCAAGGTCTTCTGGCACGACGTCGACAAAGTGGATTGTGCGGCGCTCAATCGCCGTGCCGAAGAACTGCTGCACGAGGCCTCCGAAATGATGGCCGGCGAAGGCGTTCTGGTCAGCAACAGCGAACTGCACCTTGCGCTGGACATGCGCTATGCCGGACAGAGTTCTGAAATCGGCATTCCCATTGCGCAGACCGCGGCGACGCCTTCAATCCTGGCCGATGCTTCGGAGCGGTTTCATCAAGAACATGAACGCAGCTACGGCTATTGCAGCCGAGGGGAACGAGTTCAGATCGTGAATCTGCGCCTACGCGCACGCAGTCTAGGCCGACAAGACCATTTGCCCGCGCCGTCAGCCTTGCGCAGCCGCAAAGGCCTGGCGCCATCCAAAGCGCGGCCTGTCTATTTCGGGCCGGACAAGGGATGGGTTACCACGCCAGTGGCCCGGCGCAGCGATGTGACGGCAACCCCGCAAATTGGCCCGATGATTATTGAGGAATACGACACCACCATTATCGTGCCGCCCGGCGCCAGCGTATTTTCGTCATCCGGAACGGTCCGTATTCGCCTGAACGGGGACGCATAGACCATGCCCAGGCCCGATCCCATCCGTCTTGAACTGATGAAGAATGCCTTCGCCGCTGTGGCCGACGAAATGGCGGCGACCGTCATCCGCACCGCGCGCTCTTCCGTTATCAAGGAGGCGATGGATTTTTCCACCGGCCTTCTGGACCCGCAAGGAAATCTGATTGCCCAGGGCCTGTGCCTGCCAGTCCACATGGGATCCTTCCCCCCAACATTGGCGACGGTTCTGGAGAAATTCGGCGGGCAAATGAACCCGGGCGATGTCTATGCAATAAATGACCCCTATACCGGAAGCGGGCTCCATTTACCCGACATCTTCGTCTTCAAGCCGGTCTTTCATGACGGCAAACTGCTCGCCTTCGCGGCGGCGATTGGTCACCAAACCGATATCGGCGGGCGCGTCGCCGGCGGCAATGCCTGCGACAATACCGAAATCTTTCAGGAAGGCCTGCGCATTCCACCTTTGCGCATTATCGATCAGGGCCGCCCCGTCGAGGCCTTTTTCGACATCCTGCAACTGAACGTGCGGGTCCCAGACACAGTGATGGGCGACGTGCAGGCCACCATTGCCGCCTGCACCCGCGGCGAGCGAGGCTTGATCGCCCTGGCGAAAAAGCACGGCGGCGACATTCTCGCCGCCGACATGGCCAACCTACTGAACTATTCGGAAGCGCTGACGCGCGCCGAATTCGCCGCCTTTCCGGATGGGGAATGGGAATTCGAAGATTTTCTGGATGACGACGGCTTCAGCGAGGATCCAATCCGGTTGTTCGCTCGCGTGGTAAAGAAGGGCACCGACATCACACTCGACTTCACCGGCACATCCAAACAGGTGAAAGGCTCAATCAACCTGCCAATCGCCATGACGAAATCCTGCGTTTACGCCTGCCTGCGCACTGTCATAGATCTGCATGTGCCCACCACGTCGGGCTTCATGCGCCCGATCCGCGTGATCGCGGAACCTGGCTCCATCGTCAACCCAATTTCCCCGGCACCCGTCGCGGCGCGGGGCCTGACATCCATGCGTGTCACGGAGGCGATCTGGGGTGCGTTGGCAAAAATGCTGCCCGACAAGGTTTTTGCCTGCGGAGCGCAGGGCGATTTCGGCGTCACCATTGCTGGATATCGCGAACAGCAGCGCCCCTTTGTGCTTCTTGAATTCCTGTTCGGCACATGGGGCGGACGTCCCGACAAGGACGCCATAGACGCGCTATCTTCGCTGGCGGTGAATTATTCCAACACCCCAGTCGAAATCGTCGAACGCGAACAGCCCATACAAATAGAGGAATATGGCTTTCGCCAGGATTCGTGCGGCCCCGGAAAATTTCGCGGCGGCCTAGCCATGGTGCGCGAATACCGACTGGTGGGAGTGGACGAAGCCGTGCTACAGGTTCGCAGCGACCGGCAGAAATTTCGTCCATATGGGCTGAATGGCGGCGCGCCGGGCGCCAACGCTAGAAATTTTCTCAAGGAAGTTGGCGGCAGGCGCAGCGCATTGCCGGGCAAGTTCATGCGCACTTTCAAACGCGGCGAAACCTATCGCGCGGAGCTGGCGGGCGGCGGCGGTTGGGGAAATGCATTTGAGCGGACGCCCGAGTTGGTCCGCCAGGACGTGATCGACGAGAAGATCTCGGTCCAGAGTGCCGCAACAGATTACGGCGTCGCGATCGGCGCCGATGGCGTGCTGGACGAAGTACAGACAGCACGGTTGCGCGCGGCACGCCGGGCGGCCGAATGACCGGCGGCCTGGCGATTTTCCCTAGCTTCGCCTCGAACCGTCCCGTGTCCTTGGAAAACCGCGCCGAATGTCCACTTTCCCCAAAAGCGGTCATTCACCCCTGATCCGCCCCATGTCCGCGTTGCGCCAAAAGCGGACATTCCTTGCACGCTGCGTGCCGTTTGGCATTGCCCGAAGTTTTGATCTTTGCCCGACATAGCCCAGCCCAATGGCTCGCGGACATTCTCGGCGGCGGGTGCTTAAGTGCTTGCGTTATTTCGCCAAGGGGTGCGTTGTTCTCGTATGACAGATAGCGCGGCACTTACGGAATCTGAATTTGCCTCTCTCGAAGAGGTCGCACGTGGCATCGGCCACGATTCCATTCCCGCCAATCACTGCACGAGGCTTTTGACGTTGGGATACGTCTACACTCTCTTAGGAAACGCCCGCATCACCACAGCAGGTCGCGAACGGGTCGTCCGGGGCCTTTGATGACTGTGGTAAATCGAAACCGTCACCGGCAACCAAGTCTGAATTTACTCATTTGGAATAGGCAGCACCGATAAGCCCACCGTATGTCCTCCGCAGATCGCAAAGCCGAATACTTGGCAAAGGCAAAGGAAGCTGAGGATCAAGCCGAGCAGTCTAAGGACGACGCAACTAAGGCATCCTGGCTCCGGATTGCGGCGGGGTATCACCTACTTGCCGCGCGGCCAGAGCTCAAGGGTAACAGGTAGGAGCCCTGTAAATGGTTCTTACAGCTGATCGGACAGCTTAAAGGGGCTGTAAGCGGCGTTGACATTTCGCTTCAGCCGTCGCGCAAAGCACTTTCTGTTCAATACATTTCAAGCTGGCATACATCTTGCGACAACTTCGGTGATTTTAACGGAGATAAATTCACATGAGTAGTTTGATGCGTCAGGGGAGCCTGAACTTCACGCCCGATTTAGGGGCCACCGTAAACGGAATGATTGCCTCACATGGCCGAGATGCTGCCTCACAAGCTCGCGAAATGTCCTTCCGGTTAGCAGCGCGAAAAGACCCCTGCGGATGGGAGTTTTGGCACAGTGTTTACTTGATACTGATCGACATCGAGCAGCCTGATACCGTCATGGATGTAAAGCGGCACAATCAGGTCGGGGCCCAGCCCTCGCCTTATAGCCTGCTTGGACCAGAGCCGTTACGCGGCTTCGCTTTTCGGTCGCTCTAACGCGTGTTCCCTGCGCCACTGATCGGCTTGAGCCTCGGTCCACCCTGCCGGCCAGGCAATGTCTGTACCGTTAGAGAGAATCTTCGGCTCGGTGTAATGGTGACACTTGCAGAAAACATCCACATGCGTGCTTGACGGATCGGCGCACTCTTCGGACGATTCATTATCGAGGCATCCGGGCTCGTGAGCTTCCGGATCATAATGGCGTAGTTGCTCGGTCACTGTGACTTCTCTTTG
>JAEKMB010000197.1 GCA_019508105.1 Alphaproteobacteria bacterium | reverse complement strand
GGTCGTCGCGCCACATGACGCGCAGCATGGCCGCGGCCACAGTGGCGCCGGCTGAAACCAGCCTGAGCAATCCGGCGCCGCAGCAGCATGCCGCCGCTGTCCCGGAGCCGGTGTCGCCGGCCCCGTCGCCCAATGACGTGGCGGTGAACAACAGTCGGACCGCTGCTCCCACCACCGCGGCGCAGGACAACACCGTGGCGCCGCAGGCCGCGCAGTCTTCGACTCCCCAGGCCAGCAATACCGCTCCGGCCCAGGATCAGCAGACCGGCGCCACGCCTGCTCCGGCAAGCCCTGCGGCTCCTGCCCAGTCGGCCGGCCAGGTCGCCCAGTAATCGCTTTGTTGCAAAAAATGCCCCCCGCCTCAGCGAGAGCTGAGGCGGGTTTTTTTATGCGCGATGTCTTATCCGCGATGTCTGGCCATGAAAGCGTCGAACCCGGCCCAGAATTGGGCGCGGATCACGTTGCGGTCCATCATCAGCTCATGCTCGCCATCGGGAATGTCCAGATACTCCCCAGCGGGCAGGCGCGCCGCGAACGCCTTGATCTCCTGGGTGATGCAGATCCGGTCCTTGCCGCCGCCCATCAGCAACAGCGGCGTGGTGATGCTCTCCGGACGCCCAGGCTGTTTCAGCCAGTCCATGGAGCGCAACGCCGCCGCCAGCCAGCTCCAGGTCGCACCGGCCAGCCGCAGGTCGGGCTGTTCGCGCAGCAGCATCTGGGTGCGCTCGAAACGCTGCGGGTCCGAGGTGGCGAGTTGGGTGGCGAAGCTGACGCGGTGGGGATCGCGCGCTTCCATGCCCCATACCCAGTCCGCCCGCCGGCCCCGCCACATCTGGAAGGCCGTCACCGCTCGCACCAGGAACTCGCGCTGGCCGCGAAATGAAACAGCGATCATCGGGGCGCTCAGCACCCCGGCCGTGAAGGCGCCCGGCTGGCGGCTCAGGGCGCGCAGCAGATTGTGCGCCCCCATGGAATGAGCCAGCGCCACCGGTTTCTTGCCATCCGCCAGCATGGGTCGGACGATCCAATTCATCAGCGTGTCCAGGTCTTCATCATATTCACTGAAGTCGCCGACAAAGCTCTTGCGGCTGTCGTTGGTCATGCGGGTGGAACCGCCCTGACCGCGCCAGTCCATGGTTGCCACCGCAAAGCCGCGCCCGCGCAGTTCGTCGATTACCTCGAAATATTTCTCGATGAATTCGGTCTGGCCGTTCAGCAGCACACAGACGCCGCGGTAGGGCACATCGGGGGCGGCCGGGAACCTGGCGGCCCGCAGTTCCGCCCCCACCGCCTTGATGGGCAAGGGCTCGAACAGGACGGCGGCGGGGACCATTATTTTTGTTGAATCAGAGGGTTCCGTGGGCATCTTAAACCGGAGTTTCAAGTCCCTGAAAGGCCTTGAAGCCTGTTTTTGCCACCCTAAATAGCGGTTTGCCGGTCGCCGTCATGGGGCCGGTTCCCCAGCTGGGGACCAACACAACGCTTTTAGGAGGTTGTCTTATGCGTATCGATTATTCGCCCTTTTTCCGTTCCACCGTCGGCTTTGACCGGCTGATCGGTCTTTTGGAATCCGCGTCCGAACAGGGCTACCCGCCCTACAACATCGAGCGCGGCGATGAAAACAACTATCGCGTCACCCTGGCGGTCGCCGGCTTTGCCGAAAAGGACCTCTCGGTGGACGTCAAGGATCGGGTGCTGACCGTCAGCGGCAAGCGCGACGAGGCTGAAAAGCCCAGCGGGGAGCTTCTGCATCAGGGCATTGCCGGCCGCGGCTTTGAGCGCAGCTTCCAGCTCGCCGAGCATGTCGAGGTCAAGGGCGCGCGCCTGGAAAACGGCCTGCTGCATGTTGACCTGGAGCGCATCGTGCCGGAGGAAAAGAAGCCCCGCCGCATCACCATCAATGCGCCGGCGCTGACCACCATCGAAGGCGCCAAGGCGGCTTAAGCAGCCTGAAGCTTACGGAAACGGGGGCTTTCCTTTGGGAAGCCCCCGTTTTTTGTTAATCTGCCGGGAAAGGTGCTTCGATTTCCATGGCGCTCTGGTCGCAAACGCAAGCCAAATCCCTGACCGGCATCGAGGATGTGCGGGCCCGTTATGCGGCGCTGTTCGCCAGGTTCGGGCCCGCCCCCGAAGGGATGGATTTCTCGCCCGGCAAGCTGGGCGCCATTCCCGGCGAATGGGTCGGTGCGGCGCGCCAGGAGCCGGGCCGCACCATTCTGTATTTCCATGGCGGCGGTTTTGTCACCGGCTCGCCCCAGAGCCATCGCGCCCTGGTGGGCAAGCTGGTGCAAGCCAGCGGCGTGGGGGCCTTCAGCGTCCAGTACCGGCTGGCGCCGGAAGTCTTTTTCCCCGCGGCGGTGCGCGACGGCATTGATGCCTATCGCGCGCTGCTGGCCAGAGGCGTGGCGGCTTCCTCCATTATCCTGGCCGGTGACGAGGCCGGCGGGGGCCTCGCCTTTGCCGTGGCGCTGGCGGTGCGCAATGCCGGGCTGGAATTGCCCGGCGGCGTGGTGGGGCTGTCGCCCTGGGCGGACCTGTCGCTGTCGGGCACCTCCATGCTGGGCAACCGCAAAGCCGATACCGTGCTGGACTGGGAGCTTTTGTTCCTGTCGGCGCGGCATTATCTGCGCAAGTCCAACCCTTGCGACGCCTATGCCTCGCCCGCCTATGCGGCCTTTACCGCCTTCCCGCCGATCATGGTGCATGCCGGCGCCAATGAGATCCTGCGCGACGATGCCTCCAAGCTGGGCGATCGCGCCGCCGACGCCAATGCCGCGGTGAGCGTGGAAATCTACGACGGCATGGGCCATCTGTTCCAGCTCGATACCAGCCGCAACGAGGCCAAGGTATCGCTGTCGCGCCTGGCGCAATTCATCCTCGCCAAGAGTTCGGCGATGGTGGCAGCTTAGCTCAGGCCGTGGCGGCCAGGGCCTGGGCGAAGCGGCCCGGCAGCTTGGCGCCGGAAAAATCCACGCCATCGGTTTCGCTGTCGCGCAGGTCGGTATCGGCCAGGTTGGAATAGGACATGTCGCAACCCGACAGCCGCGCCCGGCGCAAATCCGCGCCGCGGAAATCGGCATAGCGGGCCTGGGCATTGTCCAGCCGTGCCGGCAACAGGCGCGAGCCCGAGATCATCAAGGGCCCCAGCTTGGTGTCGCGCAGATCGGCATGGTTGAGCTGCGCGCCCGAAAAATTTACGCCGCGCAGATCCGCGCCGCCCAGCTTGGCGGACCGCAGGTCGGCCCCGGCCAGGTTGGAGCCTTGCAGGGAGGCGCCCTCCATCACCACGCCATACATCAGCGCCTTGGGCGCGATCAGGGCGGTGAGGGTGCGGTGGGACAGCACGCAGATATGGCGCAGGTCCATGCCCGTCAGGTCGGCCGGCTTGCCTTCGCGGCCGTCGGTTTCGGCCCAGCGCGAATGGCTGAGGATCAGATTCTCGATATTGGCCACCGCTTCGGGATCGGGCGTGGCCGCTTCCTTCAGGCTGCCGGCCATGTCTGCGCCATGGGTGGTGGCGAAATCCATCTTG
The DNA here is from genome assembly GCA_019508105.1 of Alphaproteobacteria bacterium. Classification (GTDB taxonomy): domain Bacteria; phylum Pseudomonadota; class Alphaproteobacteria; order Micropepsales; family Micropepsaceae; genus Rhizomicrobium. The sequence goes on along the minus strand of JAEKMB010000197.1, from coordinate 1,366 downwards.
GCCCCGATCAGGATGCAGCCGGCCATGTCGGCGCCGGTCAGGTTGCAGCCCGAAAGATCGGCATTTTCCAGGTTGGCGCCGGTCAGGCGCGCCTGGCGCAGGTTGGCGCGGGTGAGGCGGCAGCCTTTCATCACCGCGTCGGTGAAATCGGCCTGGATGGCGATGGCGCCGGTGAGCTTGGCGCGCTCCAGGTTGGCGGAATTCATCATCGCGGCGGGCAGTTCGGACGGGCCCAGGTCATGCAGCAGCACCCGCAGGTTTCCGTACTTGTCCTTTTCGGCGATGGTGCCTTCGCGCAAATCGGCTTCATAGAGATCGGCGCCGATCAGGTTGGCGCCGCGCATCGAGGCGCCGCGCATGTCGACACGGCGCAAGGACGTGGCCGACAGGTTGGAGCGGCGCAGGTCGGCGCCGAAGAAGGAACTGGAATCCAGCTTGGCGCCGGCGAAATTGGTTTCTTCCATGATGGCGCCGGTGAAGTCGGCATCGGACAGATTGTGGCCCGCCAGGCTCAGGCCGCTAAGGTCGCAAAAGGCAAAAACCGCCCGCGCGCCTCCCACCCGTCCGGAATAGAGCATCTCATGGCGTGCCGCCGCGGCGCTGACCTCCTGCTGGGTCAGCCGGGCAAAACCGGTATGCCGGGCCTTGTTCATGGCGGCAAATTCGCTCGTTAAGGCTTTTTCACGGGGGCGATTTTGCCAGCAAGGCCGCTAACGCCTGATTAAGAGAGGTGGATTTGGCCGGGAATGAGGCCCTGCGGGCAAAAATTGCTGTTGAACCGGGACGATAGCCGGGTACAAAGGCGCTGCAGACGCGTCCCGGCCGGCCCCATCCGGCCGAGGGGCACTTCCTGCAAGGGTAAACGGTGCAAGGCGGTGCGGGGACGCGGCTGCCGCTGGTCCGGGAGCGGACCTGAAACATAATGCCGAGACTGGCGGCTGAGCCGCCCGGCGACATTTTTAAGAGGCTGAGTTGATCAAGCACCGTTTGATGCTTTCCGCCGCTGCGGCTGCCCTGCTGGCGGCTGCCTTGGCAGTACCTGCGGCGCGCGCCGATACCGACATCACCACCAGCACCTCTACGCCGCTGCTCACCTCCGGAAGCGGCAACATCACCATCGAAGCCGGCGGCGGCGTGGGCATCACCCAGAGCAACGTCGCTGCAGTGACCCTCAACAGCAACAATTTCGTCCTCAACAACGGCTTCATCGCCAACACAGGCGTGGATTCCGCCATCGGCGTCGCCATCGACACCTCGCTGGGCAACCTGGTGCCGCCGGGCACCGGCTTCGCCTCCACCGGCAGCATCGATCTGGGCGGCAACGGTACCGGCAAGCGCGGCCTCGTCATCTCGGGCGGCAATACCT
>JAEKMB010000196.1 GCA_019508105.1 Alphaproteobacteria bacterium | reverse complement strand
AGCGGCACCGTGCCCACTTCCGGGGCATCCTCGCCGCCCAGGATATAGTCCTCGGCAGGGCTCTTTTCCGCGCCGATCTGGCTGGCCAGGGCGTCCATGGTGGCATGGACCGGGTTGGCAACCGGCGGCGGCGCCGCCGGCTGGATCATGCGGGCCTGCGTCTTGAGGTTCAGATGGGGATGCAGCGGGCGCACCTTTTCGGGCAGCGGCATTCGGACCTGGTCGGCATCGATGCCGGTGGCGACCACGCTGACGCGGATGCGCCCTTCCATATCGTCCAGGATGGTGTTGCCGAAGATGATGTTGGCGTCGGGATCCACTTCCGCACGGATGCGGTTGGCGGCCTGTTCGACCTCGAACAGCATCAGGTCCGGACCGCCGGTGATGTTGATCAGGACGCCCTTGGCGCCCTTCATGGTGACATCGTCCAGCAGCGGGTTGGAGATCGCCATGTCGGCGGCCTTCTGGGCGCGGTCTTCGCCTTCGGCCTCGCCGGTGCCCATCATCGCCTTGCCCATCTCGGAGATCACCGACTTGATGTCGGCAAAGTCCAGGTTGATCAGGCCCGGCATCACGATCAGGTCGGTGACGCCGCGCACGCCGGCATGCAGCACTTCATCGGCCATGGCGAAAGCCTGGGCCATGGTGGTGCGGTCATTGGCGACGCGGAACAGGTTCTGGTTGGGAATGACGATCAGGGTGTGCACGAACTGCTGCAGTTCCTGGATGCCGCGTTCGGCCACCCGCATGCGGCGGTCGCCTTCCAGGCTGAAAGGCTTGGTCACCACGCCCACGGTGAGGATGCCGGCCTCGCGTACCGCGCGGGCGATCACGGGGGCGGCGCCGGTGCCGGTGCCGCCGCCCATGCCGGCGGCGATGAACACCATATGCGCGCCCGAAAGCTGCTCCATGATCTCGGTGAGGGATTCCTCGGCGCCGGCGCGGCCGACTTCCGGCTGGGCGCCCGCGCCCAGGCCTTCGGTGGTGGAGGCGCCAAGCTGGATGCGCCGGGTGGCCTTGGACTGGGCCAGGGCCTGGGCATCGGTGTTGGCCACCACGAAGTCGACACCTTCCAGGCCCGCTTCGATCATGTTGTTGACGGCATTGCCGCCGGCGCCGCCCACGCCCAGGACAGTGATGCGGGGACGCAGTTCCTTGGTCTCGGGGAGTTTCAGGTTGATCGCCATCTCAGATGTTCCTCATCATGTTGGTCGCTCCGGCTTTCGCCGACGCTGGTGGAATGTTTCGATGACCTTGCGGCACGCCAGAATTCCCAACTGATTCGCTGTTATATTGTTGAATCACTAGAGCCACCTGCGGGTCAACCGCCCAAGGAAACCAAAGGGCCAGCTTTCGCTCTTCTCCTGGCGGCCGCCCAGGGCGATATCGGGATTGAGCAGTTCGGGCGGCATGGTCGCCCCGGCCATCAACAGACCGATGGCGGTGGCATAGTCCGGCCCGGCCGAAGCCGCCGCCAGGCCGGCGAAAGCCTGGGGCCGGCCGATGCGGACCTGCTTGTTCAGGATGCGGGCGGCCAACTCGCGGGTGCCGGCGAGCTGGCAGGCGCCGCCGGTCAGTACGGCGCGGCGGCCCGCCGCCACGTCGAAGCCGCTGGTGCGCAGCCGGGTCTGGACCTCGCCGAAAATCTCCTCCAGCCGGGCCTGGATGATGCGGGTCAGCATCGAGCGCGGCAGCCGCAAGGCGGCGTCGTCGCCCTCCTCGCCCATCTGGGCCACCGAGACCACATCGGCCCCGCCGTCCATCTCACCCATGGCGGCGCCGTAAAGCGTCTTGGTGCGCTCAGCCGCGGCCAGGGGCGCCGCCAGCATGCGGGCAATATCGCTGGTGACGGCAAAGCCGCCCACCGGCACCACATCGGCATGGACCAGATGGCCTTCCAGGAAGACGGCGATGGAGGTGGTGCCGCCGCCCATGTCGATCACCGTGGCGCCGATCTGCTTTTCATCCTCGGTCAAGGTGGAGAGGCCCGAGGCATAGGCGCCGAACAGCGAACCCACCACATTGAGATGGCAGCGTTCCACCGCCAGCTTGAGGTTCTGCAAGGGGCTGGGCCTGACCGCCACGGCATGCATGGCCACGCCGATGCGCTGGCAGAACATGCCGGAGGGATTCTTCACCCCCCGCGCCTCGTCCACCACATACGTGGTGGGCGCGCTCTGGATGATCTCATGGCCTTCCAGCTTGGCGCGGGCGCGCCCGTCAGCCAACAGCGCGCGCAGGTGATTGTCCGACACCAGCGCGCCATCCAGCGACATCACACTGCGGCTGGTGACCGACACCGGCTGGCCGCAATTGACACTGATCAGCACATTCTGGATGCGGGCATCGGCCATGTTTTCGGCCGCGGCGACGCAGTCGCGGATGGATTCCTCGGCCTGCTCCAGGCTGGTGATGGTGCCTGCCTTGAGGCCGGAAGACTCGCGCAAGGCGCTGCCCAGCACCTTGAGCGAGCCGGCCTCGGCCTGACCGATGACACAGACGATCTTGGAAGTGCCGACATCCAGCGCCGACACCAGGCCGGTGCGGTAGGCGGGGATTTCGTTGTTCACGCGCAAGCGGACGGTCTGGTTCATGTTTCTTTTCCTCGTTCCACGTCTTTCTTGTCGCCATTTTTCAGAAGGAAGAAATAATGGGTCGGCGAGCGCAGGTCGATCTGGGTGACGTCGCGTTCCAGGATCGAATTGTCGATGATCAGATGTTCCAGCGCATCGAGCTGTTTCTGCCATCCGGTTTCGGGCAACTGGACCACAACCCCGTCATCCAGGATCAGATTCCAGCGGCGCATGGAGATGCGGCTATAGGCGGCGATGCGCGCGGCAATGGCGCGCTTGGCCTGCACAGCATCGACAAGATCAGCGGCGGCAGCGGGTGCGCCCGCGCCCACCAGCTTGGGCAGGTGGCGGAAATTCTCCACCTCACGGCTGGTGATAGGGCGGCCATTGCGCTCCACCACAGTGATGGGGGCTTCGCCCTTGGCATTGGCCGGCGGCTGCCACAAGGCGAAGGGCCGCTTCTCCACCAAACTCACATAAATGGCGTCGGGATAGCGGCGGTGAAGCTCGGCCGAGGCGATCCAGTCCAACCGGGAGAGACGATTCTGCGCACTCCACAGATCGGCGCTGAAGATGGACTGGCCGGGCCTCATCCCCAGCACTTCCAGTACCTGGCGATAGGGCGTGCGGCGGTTGCCGGTGATATGGATTTCCGAAATGCCGAAGCCGGCATCGGCGGTGACGCCGGCGATGCCGCGCCCCACCGCATGCACGCTGCGTCCGATCACGCCGCTGGCCAGGAGCGCGCCCAGCAGCACAAGGATCAGCAGAAACCCGCACAGCGCCATGATGGGACGGCGCAGGAACAGCGACAGGCGCGCACCCATCCGGCCCATCGCGCCCGCTTCCTTGCCACGGCGGGTACCTCCCGGCTGCACCGCCGCCGGCCCGCGGCGGCTGGAGGAGCGCATGGCCTGGGCGCGCGGCTTGGCGCGGCCCTGGCGTTCCACATTCACCGATCGCATGACGCGTCCTCCACAATCCAGCGGCACAATTTGGCGTACGACATTCCGACATGGGCGGCCTGCTCGGGCACCAGCGAGGTCGGGGTCATGCCCGGCTGGGTGTTGGTTTCGAGCAGGATCATGCGGGCGCGCGGATCGGTGTCGTCATAACGGAAATCAGTGCGGGTGACGCCGCGGCAGCCCAGCGCCTTGTGGGCGGCGATGGCCAGCTCCATGGCGAGGCCAGCGGCTTTCTGCGGAATCTGGGCCGGAACAATGTGCTTGGAACCGCCCGGCGCATACTTGGCTTCATAGTCATAAAATTCCAGCTCGGTGGTGATCTCGGTCACACCCAGGGCACGGTCGCCCATCACCGACACAGTGAGTTCGCGGCCCGGCACGAATTCCTCCACCATCATCTCGCTGGACAGAGTCCAGGTGTCGGTGCCCAGTTCGGCCGGCGGTCGGTTGTCGCCCTTGCGGATGATATAGATGCCCACCGACGAGCCTTCGTTCACCGGCTTGATCACATAAGGCGGCTCCATCAGATGCGTCTTGCCCACCTCGCGGCGGTCGGCGTCAATAGACTTGACCACCGGCAGGCCGGCGGCGCGATAAACATCCTTGGTGCGCTCCTTGTGCATGGCCAGGGCCGAGGACAGCACGCCGGAATGGGTATAGGGGATGCGCATCAATTCCAGCAGGCCCTGCACCGTGCCGTCCTCGCCGAAACGGCCATGCAGGGCATTGAACACCGCATCCGGTTTGGCCTCGAACAGTTGCTGGCCGGGATTGGGGCCGGGATCCAGCGGCACCGCATCAAAGCCTTCCTGCAGCAGCGCCGCGACCACGCCGCGGCCCGAGGACAGCGAGACTTCGCGTTCAGCGGACATCCCCCCCATCAGCACGGCGATCTTGCGGTAAGCGACTTTCGTCATGGGGGCGCTCCGCGCCCGGAGGCCACGCCCACCCGCTTGATTTCCCATTCCAGGGTGACACCGGATTTTTCCTTGACGCGGCGGCGTACTTCTTCGCCCAAGGCTTCCAGATCCGTGGCGCTGGCCTCACCGGTATTGATCAGGAAGTTGGTGTGCTTCTCGCTGACCTGCGCGGCGCCAATCATCAGCCCGCGGCAACCCGCCTGGTCCACCAAAGCCCACGCCTTGTGGCCGGGGGGGTTCTTGAAAGTGCTGCCTCCCGTCTTGGATTTGATGGGCTGGCTGGCTTCGCGGCTGGCGGATAGTTCTTCCATGCGGGCGCGGATGGCGGCGGGCTCGTCGGCGGTACCTTCGAACACCGCTTCGATGAAGATCAAGCCGTCGCGCGGCCCTCTCGCCTTGCGGTAGGCAAAATCCATCTCGGCCGGGGAAAGCCTGATTTTATTG
>JAEKMB010000195.1 GCA_019508105.1 Alphaproteobacteria bacterium | reverse complement strand
CTGTTCCAGAAGCTGGTGCGCGAGCCCGACATCATCAATGGCGACTATTCCATCCATTGGCTCGAGAAGTACCTGGCCAGCCTGGGCCACTGATCTTTGACGCTGCTGCTGCGCCTTATCATACCATAATGGCGTTGCCCGAAATCCTGGGTTAGGCTTGTGGCACAACAACAAGCTGAGAGGATTGGGTATGAACTTTCTGCGCAACTATTCTTCGCAAATTCTTGGCGTCACCCGTATCGTCACCGGCCTGTGCTTCCTGGAGCACGGCAGCTCCAAGCTTCTCAACTTTCCGCCGGGCACCATGCATCCGGCGCTGATTTCGATGGCCGGTGCGTCCGGGATGATTGAACTGGTGGCCGGCGCGCTTATAGTGCTGGGCCTGTTCAGCCGCTGGGCCGCCTTTGTCGCCTCGGGCGAAATGGCTTTCGCCTATTTCCTTGCCCACTTCCCGCGCGGCTTTTTCCCGGCCCAAAATGGCGGCGATGCCGCGGTCCTGTTCTGCTTTATCTTCCTCTATCTCGCCGCGGCGGGTCCGGGCGCCTTCGCGGTCAACGACAAGTAGCAGGATTTTGAACTTGAAATAACGCGCGACGGCCTTGCCGTTGCGCGTTATTCTTTTGCCATGCACGGTACGCCCAAGCTCACGCCGGAAATCCTGCTGCGCGCCTATGCCGAGGGGCTGTTTCCGATGGCGGAGCGGCGGGGCGATCCCACTCTCTATTGGGTGTCGCCGGAAAAGCGCGGCATCATTCCGCTGGAGGCGTTTCATGTGCCGCGCCGCCTCGCCCGCACGGTTCGCAACGGCGCCTTCACTGTCACCGCCGACACCGCCTTTCGCGACGTCATGGAGGCTTGCGCCGCGTCCGGACCGGGGCGGGAGGAAACCTGGATCAATGACGAGATCCTGCGGCTTTACTGCGCCCTGCATGCATCCGGCCACGCCCATTCCATCGAATGCTGGCAGGATGGCGCGCTCGCGGGCGGGCTTTACGGTGTGCGGCTGGGCGCGGCCTTTTTCGGCGAAAGCATGTTTTCGCGGGTGCGCGATGCCAGCAAGGTGGCGCTGGTGCATTTGGTGGACGGCCTCAAGCGCGGCGGGTTTGTCCTGCTGGACAGCCAGTTCATCACCGCCCATCTGGCGCGCTTCGGCGCCATCGAGATTCCGCGCGAGCAATATCTGATGAAATTGGCGTACGCGCTCAGCCAGGATGCCATTTGGGCATTCTCCTAAACATCCGTCTCCATGGCCGGGCTTGACCCGGCCATCCAGGACAATCTTGGTGAATGTGCGGGACTGCCCTGGATGGGCGCCTCAAGGGCGCCTATGGAGAAGAAGAACTACTGACCCGCACCCTCTGGCAGCGCTTGGATGCCTTCCTTGTCGGACGAATCCGGTGCCTTCACCTTGACCGGCGCGGTGGACGTATTGGCCGCCAGGGCCGGCGCGGGTGCGTTGTTGCAACTGATCACCCACACGTCATAAAGCGGATGCTCCACGCCATTCAGGCCCGGGCTGGAGCCGTACATCCAGCCGGAGAATACCCGGCGCGGCGGCTGGTCGGGACGGTGATCCTCGATCTGCACAAAGGCTGTGGTCTCCGGCGTTTCGCTGGCCGGGGTGGAATAGCAGAAGCGCGCCGTGATGGTCAGGGTGGCGAATTGGACCGGCTTGCCGATGGGCGCGGTGATGGCGGTGGGCCGGCCGGTGATCTTGTCCAAGCCGCGCAAGGTGAGCTGGGTGCCACCCTGCGGCGGGGTAGGCGGCCCGGCAGGCGCATCTGCGGCAGGGGCTGCCGGCGCGGCCGGCACAGACGCGGCGGCGGGCGGGTTGGGGATGGTCTGCGCCAGCGCCGCAGGCACAAGTAGACCCAGCGGCAGCAGCGCCAGGACCTTCACGGCCCCGCCCCCGGATCGGGCACTTTGGACGCCTGAGGATTGGACACCGGCGGATTGGGCACGCCAGGATTGGAGGCGGAGGGATTGGCCGCAGGCGGCTTGGGCGCGGGCGGCTGGTTGGAGGTGTTGGCGCCGGTGGAGAAACGGCCAACCAGGTTCATCACATCGATCGAGCCTTGCGCATTCTCGAAGAAGGCGCCGGCGGTCATCATCTTGTCGTCGCCGCCCGGAGTGATGGAAAGATACTGGCCGCCGAGGAATCCGGCCTGGGTCACCAGCACCGAGGAATCCACCGGCAGCTTGATGTCGTCGCGGATGTTCATATGCACCGTGACCAGATAATTCTTGGGATCCAGGGTCAGCGCCGTCACCGTGCCGATCTTGATGCCTGACAGCCGTACATCGGTGCCCACCGACAAGCCGTCCACCTTGGGCAATTTGGCATTGATCTCATAGCCTGACAGGCTGCCGCTGCCGGTGCGCAAATAACCGAAGGCCAGGAAGGCGACCGCCACGACAACCACCGCCGCGCCGACAAGGGTTTCGGCGATATTGTTCTGCTGCATGCCGCGGGCGCTCATAACTCAGTCCGGCTTCCAGGCCTGGTAATCGCCGGTGGCGGGCGGACGCAGCCCCCACTTGGAAAGGCTGCCGCCCGGCTTGTAGGCGCCCTCGGTGCCGGTGAGGTTGGGCTGATGCGGCTGCTCGAAGCTGCGGGCTTTCAAGGGCGCGCGGGTCGGCGGCTCGGCATAGGTATGATGCAGCCAGCCATGCCAATCGGGCGGCACACGGCTGGCCTCGACGGTGCCGTTATAGATCACCCAGCGCCGCGAGCCGTCCTTGTTCTGAAAATAGCGGTTGCCGAAATCGTCGGTGCCCACGGCATTCCCCGACAGCCTGGTCTGAAGCCAGGTGCCAAGCGTCTGCGACTTCCACCACGAGAAAAGCATGCCTGCGCGCCGCTGAGGATTCGGCCGGACTATAGGGCGCGAGGCCCATTTCCGCCAATGCTGCGCCGCGCCAGACTCGGGCTTTTTCACTTATCCCCAAACCGCCCAAAGCCTCTCATGACGCTGTGATGAAACCGCACAAAAAATATTTCGGAGCCTTAATCTGAAGCCCGCTTGACTCGCGGCTTTTTGGGCGGTTCCCGGCCTACTACACCTGGTGGTTAAGAGCTTCGTAACCACTATTTGCTTGCAGGCCTCTTGGCACCGTGTCCATACTTTGGGCCAGTCACCTCTTGTGACCACCAGATCTGGCGACGCGTTCCCGCTGCGAAGGCCACTTCGCGGGCGGGAAACTGTCCCCGAAACGGCGGCCGCCGGCGGGCTGGGCCGTCCAACATCCTATTTCCGGGGTAATCGCCATGCGCATTCGCCGTCATTTCACGGTTGAGGGTCATTCGCCTTACGAAGGCATCGCATTCAAAAGCGCCGCCAGCGAGATCCGAAACCCGGACGGCTCGATCGTCTTCAGCCAGACCGACATCGAGGTGCCGGAGGCCTGGAGCCAGGTCGCCGCCGACGTGCTGGCCCAGAAGTATTTTCGCAAGGCCGGCGTTCCCAAGACCCTGAAGCCGGTGGCCGAAGAAGGCGTGCCCGAATTTCTCTGGAAGCGGACCGGCGCCAAGGACGCCAAGGAAACCACCGGCGAAAAATCCGCCAAGCAGGTGTTCGACCGCCTGGCCGGCACCTGGGCCTATTGGGGCTGGAAGGGCGGCTATTTCGACGGCGAAAGCGACGCCCAGGCTTTCTATGACGAGCTCTGCCACATGCTGGCGTCGCAGAAATGCGCCCCCAACTCGCCGCAATGGTTCAACACCGGCCTTCATTGGGCCTATGGCATCGATGGCCCCGGCCAGGGCCATTACTATGTCGATCACAAGAGCGGCCGGCTGACCAAGTCGACCAGCGCCTATGAACATCCGCAGCCGCATGCCTGCTTCATCCAGAGCGTCAAGGACGATCTGGTCAATGAAGGCGGCATCATGGATTTGTGGACCCGGGAAGCGCGGCTGTTCAAATATGGCTCGGGTACGGGCACCAACTTCTCGCCACTGCGCGGCGCGGACGAGAAGCTTTCGGGTGGCGGCAAGTCGTCGGGCCTGATGAGCTTCCTGAAGATCGGCGACCGCGCCGCCGGCGCCATCAAGTCGGGCGGCACCACCCGCCGCGCCGCCAAGATGGTGATCGTGGACATCGACCATCCCGACATCGAGGATTTCATCGACTGGAAAGTGATCGAGGAACAGAAGGTCGCCGCCCTGGTGGCCGGCTCAAAGCTGGCGGAAAGGCACCTCAAGGCCGTACTCAAGGCCTGCGTCAATTGCGAAGGTTCGGGCGGCGACTGCTACGACCCGCAAAAGAACCCTGCTTTGCGCCGCGAGATCAAGGCCGCGCGCAAGAGCATGATCCCCGACAGTTTGGTGGAGCGCGTCATCAGCTATGCGCGCCAGGGCTTCAAGGAGATCGACTTCCGCACCTATGACACCGACTGGGACAGCGAGGCTTATACTTCGGTGGCGGGCCAGAATTCCAACAACACCGTGCGCGTCACCGACGCCTTCCTGAAAGCGGTGCTGGAAGATGGTGACTGGCACTTGACCAATCGCGGCACCGGCAAGATCGCTCGCACCGTCAAGGCGCGCGATCTGTGGGACAAGGTCTCCTATGCCGCCTGGGCCTGCGCCGATCCGGGCATCCAGTTCCACACCAGCATCAATGACTGGCACACCTGTCCGGCGGGCGGCGAAATCCGCGCTTCCAACCCCTGCAGCGAATACATGTTCCTGGACGACACAGCCTGCAACCTGGCGTCGCTGAACCTGATGCAGTTCCGCAAAGGCGACGGCGTCAAGGCTTTCGACATCGAAGGCTTCGAGCATGCCGTGCGGCTGTGGACCCTGGTGCTGGAAATCTCGGTGCTGATGGCGCAGTTCCCCTCCAAGGAAATCGCGCAACTGTCCTATGACTACCGCACCCTGGGCCTGGGCTATGCCAATATCGGCGGCCTGTTGATGTCAGCCGGCATTCCGTACGAC
>JAEKMB010000194.1 GCA_019508105.1 Alphaproteobacteria bacterium | reverse complement strand
CCGGTGAAGCCCAGCCCTTCGGTGGTGGTGGCCTTCACGCTCACCCGCGATTGTTCGATGTTCAATATTTCGGCGATCCTGGCCTTCATGGCATCGCGGTGCGGACCGACCTTGGGCCGCTCGCAGATAATGGTGACATCGACATGGGCGATGGTGCCGCCCCTGGCCGCCACCAGCTTTGCAGCATGGTCGAGGAATTTCCAGGACGGCGCGCCGCGCCAGCGTTCCTCGCTGGGCGGGAAGTGCTGGCCGATATCGCCTTCGCCGATACAGCCCAGCAGCGCATCGGTGATGGCATGCAGGCCGACATCGGCATCGCTATGGCCTTCCAGGCCATGGGTGTGCGGTACCTTCAAGCCGCACAGCCAGATATGGTCGCCCTCCTTGAACCGATGTACGTCATAGCCCGAGGCGGTGCGGACATCCGAGCCCATCAGCATTTCCGCCAGGGCGAAATCTTCCTTGCGCGTCACCTTGATGTTCTTTTCCTCGCCCTGGACCATTTCGACTTTCATCCCCGCCAGTTCGGCCAGCGCCACATCGTCGGTAACCTCCTGCGCCGCATGCGCCTGGTGCGCCGCTGCGATCTTGGCATAGACAAAGCCCTGGGGCGTCTGGGCGCGATAAAGATTCTCGCGGCTCACCAGGCTCCAGCGCCCGTCATCGCCGGCGCGGCGCAAGGTGTCACTGGCCGCCACCATGGGCAGGGCGCCGTCGGCGCCCGCTTCCAGCGCCTGCACCACATCGGCGATCACCTGGCGCGACACCAGCGGGCGCGCCGCGTCATGGATCAGCACGAAATCCGGCGCGTGATGGGCCAGTGCCTCCAACCCCCGCCGCACTGATTCCTGGCGCGTGGCGCCGCCGGTGACGGGGGCGGGCAGGGCGATCCCTGCCAGGGCCTGGGCGGCAAGTTCCTGCTGCCCGGCGCCGATCACCACCTGTACCGAGTAGCCGCTGAATGCCTCGACCGTCCGGCGCAGCATCGGCTTGCCTGCCAGGCCTTCATATTGTTTCGGCAGCCCGGTCTCGGCGCGCATCCCCTTGCCGGCGGCAACAATCAGAACGGCGATACGGGACATTGGCGTTCTTTCCTAAACCGGGGGATTGCCTAACATTTAAGGGTCCCAAGAGCGATATTTTGTTGCTTTGCGGTATAATGCCTATATTATTGCCTTGTAACACTTATGCCCAAACAATAGGCAGATCGTGGTAGGGGTCCTCCAAAAATTGCGTACGGCCGGCACTTCAGAAAGCGGCACAGGCACCATAGCCAATGCCCTGCCCATGCCCATCATGCTGCTCGGCACCAAGCATGAAGTGATCTACGCCAATCCGGCCGCGGAACAATTCTTCGACACCGGCCTGACCCTGCTGCGCAAGCAGACCCTGGCCGACCTGATCGCCCCCCATTCGCCCCTGTTCCAACTGGTCGCCCAGGCCGCCGAGCGCAATGCGTCGGCCGCCGAACGCGACGTCGATCTTTCCACCCCCAAGCATGGCGAGCGGCTGGCCGATGTGACGGTGACGCCGGTGCCCGATCCGGAAGGCAGCATCCTGCTCACCTTCCAGGAACGCAGCCTGGCGCAGCGCATGGACCGCCAGTTGATGGCGCGAGGCGCGGTGCGCTCGATGCACGGCATGGCGGCGGTGCTGGCGCATGAGATCAAGAACCCGCTGGCCGGCATCCGCGGCGCCGCGCAATTGCTGGAAGAAGCCTTGCCGCTGGGCGAGCGCGAGATGACCCAGCTGATCGTCGCCGAAAGCGACCGCATCCGCGCCCTGATCGACCGGATGGAAAGCTTCGGCGACACCCGCGCCTTTGTCCGCCATCCCGTCAATATTCACGAAGTGCTGGACCGGGTGCGCAAGGTGGCCGAATCCGCCTTCGCCCGCGGCGTCACCATCGTGGAAAATTTCGATCCTTCGCTGCCGCCGGTGTCGGGCGATCGTGACCAGCTGATCCAGGTGTTCCTGAATCTGGTGCGCAACGCCGCCGACGCGCTGCCCGAGAAGGGCGGCGAGATCACCCTGACCACCGGCTATCGGCCCGGCGTCAAGTTCGGCGCCGGCGTGGCCGGCGAGCGCGTGTCGCTGCCGCTGGAAGTGACGGTGCGCGACAATGGCTCGGGCGTGCCCACCGATTTGCTGCCCTCGATCTTCGATCCCTTTGTCACCACCAAGGTGCGGGGCTCCGGTCTGGGCCTGGCGCTGGTGGCCAAGATCGTGGGCGACCATGGCGGCGTCATCGAGTGCGATTCGGTACCGGGCCGCACCATATTCCGCGTGCTGTTGCCGCAATCGCGCGCCGGGGAGAGCTGATCATGGCGGCAACCATTCTGGTCTGCGACGACGACAGCGCCATCCGCACGGTGCTGAACCAGGCGCTGGGCCGCGCCGGCTATGATGTGCGCACCACCGGCACCGCCGCCGGGCTGTGGCGCTGGATCTCGGCGGGCGAGGGCAATCTGGTCATCACCGATGTGGTGCTGCCGGACGAATCCGGTTTCGACCTGATTCCGCGCATCAAGCGCATGCGGCCCGAACTGCCCATCCTGGTGATGAGCGCCCAGAACACGCTACTCACCGCCATCACCGCGGCCGAGCGCGGCGCCTTTGAATATCTGCCCAAGCCTTTCGACCTGAAGGAGCTGACCAGTGTGGTCAGCCGTGCCTTGGCCACGCCGCAGACCAGGCGCGATACCGGGCTGGAAGCGGCGGAAGAACGCTTGCCGCTGATCGGCCGCTCACCGGCGATGCAGGAAATCTACCGCGTCATCGCGCGCCTGACCCAGACCGACCTCACCGTGATGATCATGGGCGAAAGCGGCACCGGCAAGGAGCTGGTGGCGCGGGCGCTGCACGATTACGGCAAGCGCCGCCACGGCGCCTTCGTCGCGGTCAACATGGCGGCGATTCCCAAGGAACTGGTCGAAAGCGAATTGTTCGGCCATGAGCGCGGCGCCTTTACCGGCGCCACCAATCGCGGCGTGGGACGCTTTGAACAGGCCGAAGGCGGCACCCTGTTCCTGGACGAGATCGGCGACATGCCGCTGGAAGCCCAGACCCGTCTTTTGCGCGTGCTGCAGCAGGGCGAATATACCACGGTGGGCGGACGCACCCCGATCAAGACCGATGTGCGCATCATTGCCGCCACCAACCGCGATTTGCGCCAATTGATCAGCCAGGGCCTGTTCCGCGAGGACCTTTATTACCGCCTGAACGTCGTGCCGCTGCGCCTGCCGCCGTTGCGTGAACGGGTGGAGGATATTCCTGATCTTGTTCGCCACTTCCTGCGCAAGGCCGAGGATGAAGGCCTGCCGCACAAGACGCTCGACAATGAAGCGCTGGACATGCTGCGGCGGCATCGCTGGCCGGGCAATGTGCGCGAGCTGGAAAACCTGATCCGCCGCCTGGCGGTGCTGCAGTCGGGCGATTCCATCCCCGCCGCCGCGGTCAGCGCCGAACTGAAAGAGCCGCCCAAGACTTTCGCGGCGGATTCGGGCGAGGGGCCGCAATCTCTCTCGGCCTCGGTGGAGCAGTATCTCACCCAGTATTTCCTGGCCCAGGGCGACCGGCTGCCGCCGTCCGGGGTCTATGACCGCATCGTGCAGGAAGTGGAGCGGCCGCTGATCTCCATCTGCCTGGCCGCCACCCGAGGCAACCAGATCCGCGCCGCCCAGCTCCTGGGCCTGAACCGCAATACCCTGCGGAAGAAGATCAGGGACTTGGGGTTGGAGGTCATCAGGGGGTTGCGGACCGAGTAGGTCCGCAACGGCGCAGGGCCCGCGCGACAGCGCAGTGAGCGGCCCGAGCCCGGGCCTACCCAACCCAAGCGCCAAACTTATTTCCCTGATTCTCAAACAATTCCGTGGATTTACTGGTTTTTACCAAGTAACCCTGTAGCCGATTTGTGACGCAGCATTCTTGCAACAGTCCGTGCCTTGGTTACACTGCCCATTGATCGATCGGCTTCGGGGTGGGGGACCGGTCAGTGGAGCGTCAGCGAGAGCTGGAGCGACCATTCAAAACGGAAGACATGGTTAGCGAGACAACGTCCCCAGTGCGGCGCGCCTCCCTGCGCGCGGTTTCGCGGCCTTCCCAGGCGGCCTTCGCGGTCGCTTTGCTGGCGGTGGCGTCGGGCTGCATCACCTATGCTCTGCTGACCGACCTGTTGCCGTATCACCTCGACCGGCCGGGCCAGATCGTTCTGGTGCTGGTCAACCTCACCCTGGTGCTGATGCTGGCGGCGCTGATCGGCTGGCGCATCGCCCGGCTGGTGGCGACCCGCCGCTCCGGCCGCGCCGGCGCCAAACTGCATGTGCGGCTGGTGACCTGGTTCTCGGCCATCGCCGTGGTGCCGGTGATCCTGGTGGCGGTGTTCGCCGCCGTCACCTTGAATCTGGGCCTGGACCAGATGTTCAGCGGCCGGGTGAAGGAAGCCCTGGGCAGCGCGGTCAATGTGGCCCAGGTCTATGTCAAGGAGCACGAAGCCAGCATCCTGGGCGACATCGCCTACATCTCCGACGCCCTCCAGCGCGATCCCCAACTGTTCGACGAGGAGCATCACGTCAAGGCCGGCCTGATGTTCGCCAAGCTGGACACCATCACCCAGAACCGCGGCTTGCAGGCCTCCTATATCCTGGACAGCAAGGGCAATGTGCTGGGCTCCACCAAGCAGAAATCCCTGAAGGATCCACCGATCCCGTCGGCTGCCGATTTCGCCCAGGCGCGCGAAGGGGTGGTTGTGGATACCCCCGAAAACGGCACCGTCACGGCGCTGGTGCAACTGCAGGCGCTGAATGACGCCTATCTGGAAACCGTGCGCATCGTCGATCCCAAGGTGTTCGCCTATTACTTACGCACCCGCGCCGCGGTGACCGAATATAACCGCCTCAACGACTCGCGGCTGGAAACCCAGCTCCAGTTCGCCGCCCTCTACGC
>JAEKMB010000193.1 GCA_019508105.1 Alphaproteobacteria bacterium | reverse complement strand
TCCGGGCTCTCGGCGTCCATCTCGGTTTCGATCGTCTCAATCATCTTGGCCACGCTGCTCATCTCATGCTCCCGGCGCGGACGCCTCAAGGGTCGTACCATCGGGCCCTCGCCGGCCGTCACGAACAAAAATCTCGGCGAAGGGCGCCATCTGCTGCAATTCCAGCTTGCCGTCCCGGGCCATCTCCAGGGCGGCCAGCAGGGTGGAAGCCACCGCCGAACGGCGCCGGGCCCCACCCGTCCATTCAAACGGCAAAAGATTGGTCAGGGCGCTCCAGTCGGAGATCCTGCCCAGCATCCGTTCCAGCCGCTCCCGCGCGTCCTCGATGGCCAGCACCGGCGCGATCTGGGGGCGATAGGCCTTGCCGCCCAGCTTGCGCGCCCGGTCGGTCGCGTAGGCGGTGAGCAGGTCGTACATCGTGTCCTTGTACGTCCGAAGCTTGATGACATTGACGGCTTCGGGATCGCCGCGGCCGAACACATCGCGGTCCAGCCGCTCGCGGCCCATCAGCCGGGTGGCGGCGGCGCGCATGGCGTCCAGCCGCTGCAGGCGCCAGCGCAGGCGCGTGGCCATTTCGTCGGCGGTGGGTTCGCCATCCGGGCCTTTTTCCTGGGGCAGGACCAGGCGGGATTTGAGATAGGCCAGCCAGGCCGCCATCACTAGGTAATCGGCCGCCAGCTCCAGGTTGAGCTTCTTGGCGCTCTCGATGAACTCCAGATACTGCTCCGCCAGTTTGAGGATCGATATCTTGGCGATATCCACCTTCTGGTTGCGGGCCAGGGTGAGGAGCAGGTCCAGGGGACCTTCGAACCCGTCCACCTGCACCAAAAGCGCCTGGTCATCGGCGAAGATGGCGGTGGATTCGAATTCGTCGAAGTTGTCGGCTTGTTCGGCGGTCATGCGGCGCCCCCCAGCAGGCTGGCCAGATGGGCTTCGGCGGCGTTCGGATCGAAAGGTCCGGGCACCGACAGATGCGCCAGCGCCTGCCGGCTGCGCCGCAGCGAGAGGCCTTCCAGTTCTTTTACTTCCGTCCGACATCAAAAGCCCGTCAAATCCTATCTCACCGCGTATCACATCCCGAATGACTTTGGGGCTGGTGGTGCAAGGACGCTGTGGATCAATCGACTCATAAACCACATGCGCCGTCATCGCGATCGGGCACTGGTCCAGGCTGCGAAAGGTCACAAAATCACTGGCGCTGAGTTCCTCTCGTGTGGCGGCCACCCGGGGCAGCGCCAGATGGCTGTCGGCCCCTGCCCGGCCATGCCCCGGAATATGCTTCATCACCGGCAGCACGCCGCCGTCCATCAGGCCCTCGATCTGGGCCTTGCCCAGGGCAATGATGGTGGCCGGATCGGTGGCAAAAGCGCGGTTGCCGATAATGTCATGGGCACCGGGGACCGGCACGTCCAGCACCGGCAGGCAGTCCACATTGATCCCCAGGGAGGCAAGGTCATGGGCGATCAACCGGGCGTTGAGGTAGGTCGCCTGGCGGGCGGCCTCGGGATTCGCCAGATAGAGGGCTCCGAACTGGGCTGCGGGGGGGCGTTCGTGCCAGTAGGGCGGTTTCAGCCGGGCCACCCGCCCGCCTTCCTGGTCGATCAGGACGGGGGCCCGGGCATCGCCCACCGTCTCCCGCAATTGTGCAATCAAGGCTTTGACTTGCGCCGGATCGCTAATGTTCCGTGCAAAGAGGATAAACCCCCAGGGCCTCACCTCGCGGAAGAAATCCCGCTCCGCCGCCGACAGGCTGGCGCCGGCGCAGCCATAGATGGCGCGAGAGCGCATGATGGTTATCGACCCAGGATGCAGGCGCCGCCGTCGGCCTTGAGCCGGTCGCACAAAGCGGTGGCGACTTCCTTGTTGGACAGTCCCCCGATCCTGAGCCGGTACCAGGTTCCCTTCTCGCCCAGATCGGCCTGCTGGATGTCGTCGGAATAACCCGACAGCAGGGCGCCATGCTTGGCCTTGTAGGTCTTCCAGGCGGCGTCGGCATCGGCCTGGCTTTTATAGGCGCCGATCTGCAGCACATAGGTGCCTGTGGCCGGGGCAGGCTTGGGCGTAACCGGGGCAGCAGGGGCGTCAGTGGGCACCACCAGGCTGCGCGGCGCGGCGGTCGCGGCGGCAACGGGCGGGATCACGGCCTGTTTCATGGCGGGCGGCAGCGCAGTGGCCGCCTTGGCAGTTGCCGCCGGCGCGGCAGGCTTGGGCGCGGCCGGCGGGGAGTTGGCCTGCTGGATCAGGGCCGCCACCGATTTCGCTGGAGCCGGGGCTGCGGGGTTGGGCGCAGGCGTCGCCGCAGCGGCCTTGACCGGCGCGGGCGGCGGGGTGGCGGGCTTGGCAACAACAGGCGCGGGCGGTGCTGGCGGCTTCTGCGCCACCGGCTTGGGCGCAGGTGTGACGGCCGGCGCGGCATTGGCGGCAGGTTTGGCGGGTGTATCGGCAGTGTCGTCCGCCGGCGCCGGCTGTTCGTAAATCTTGAAGCCCTGATAGGGCACGGTGCCGTCACCGCCCGCTTGCGGGGCGACGCGTTCGGGCCCGTTGGCGGTCAGCACCGGGGTTTCGCCCCGGCCGCGCGCCACGCCCTGGGTATAGGCCAGCCACACCACCCCTGCGAACATCGCCAGCACCAGCAGCGCCAGCACGATCAAGAGCGGCAGGCGCGAGCCTTCGACATCATCTTCTTCCTCGGAGCCGTCGAACACCCGCACCTCATCGCTGGGTTCGTAGACGCCGCGCTCGAAATTGGCCATGGAGTGTCCCGAATCTGCTGGTGGCGATCTTAGCACCGGCCGGCATGCGAATCACCGCCTGTTGTCATGCCTGCATACGCAAGCCCGTCAAAGAACGATTTCCGCCCGAAACACCCGGGCATATTCGGCCAGGGCAAAGCGGTCGGTCATGCCGGCGATATAGTCCCGCGCCACGGTGCCGGGCACCGCTTCCTGCGCCGCCAGGGTCCAGTCGGGCGGCAACAGGCCGGGATCGGCGACAAAAGCCTCGTACAGATCGGTCACCACGGCCTGGGCTCGGGTCATCGCCCCGGCGATACGGGGATGGCGATACATGTTCTGCATCTGGAACGCCTTCAGGGCTTTCAGCCGCGGCAGCAAGCCGGGCGAAAAGCCTGCAATCGCCCTGCCCGCCCCGCGCAAGGCCGCCGGGCCGGCAAAACCGCCTGCCGCCAGATTGGCGCGGGTGGTGGCCATCACATCCTCCATCAGCTCGCTCATCAGGGTACGGATCAACTCGCCGATGAAGCGCGACAGTTCCAGTTCGCCATGGCGTTCCAGCACGCCTTTGACATGATCGCCGGCCAAGGGCGCCGTGGTCAGGTCCTGGATGGTGAAAATCCCGGCGCGCAAGCCGTCGTCAATGTCATGGCTGACATAGGCAATATCATCAGCCAGCGCCGCCAGTTGCGCTTCCAGGCCCGGCCAGCTTTCCAGTTCCAACGACCAGCGCTTGTCAAAGCTGGCGATCGGGCCGGGCTGCGCACCGGTAAGCGGACCATTGTGCTTCACCAGCCCTTCAAGGGTTTCCCAGGTCAGGTTCAGGCCGTCGAAATCGGCATAGCGGTGTTCCAGCCTGGTCACCAGCCGCAGCGCATGGGCATTGTGGTCGAAGCCACCAATCTCCCTGGTGACGGCATCCAGCGCTTCTTCGCCGGCATGACCGAAAGGCGTGTGGCCCAAGTCATGCGCCAGCGCCACGGTCTCGGCCAGGTCTTCATCGGCCTGGAGGGTGCGCGCCAGGCTGCGCGCCAGTTGCGCCACTTCCAGGGAATGGGTCAGGCGGGTGCGATAGTAATCGCCCTCATGCTGCACAAAGACCTGGGTCTTGTGCTTGAGGCGGCGAAAGGCGGTGGCATGGATGATGCGGTCGCGGTCCCGGGAATAGCAGCTGCGGGTGGCGCTCTCGGTTTCCGGGTAAAAACGCCCCCGGCTGGAGGCCGGGCTGGCGGCATAGGGGGCATGCGGCCCCGGGGGGCTGACAATCGGCCCCAAAAGGCGGCCCGCCGGGCCGCCCTGCTTCATGGTCTGGGTGTTGGTTTCGGCCATGGCCAGGACTACATAGAGCCTGTACCCAGACTGCAAGAGTCCCCCCATGACCGCCATGCCCGTGACCCTGTCCGACCGCGCCGCCAAGCGCATCGCGGACATCCTCAAATCCGAGCCCCAGCCCACCGCCCTTCGGGTGGCGGTGACCGGCGGCGGCTGTTCCGGGTTCCAGTATAATTTCGCCTTGGACGAGGCCCAGCTCGACGAAGACCTGGTGGTGGAAAAGAACGGCGCCAAGGTGCTGATCGATCCGGTGTCGCTGGACTTCCTGGCCGGGGCGGAGATCGACTTCACCGATGACCTGATCGGCCAGGCCTTCAAGGTCAACAATCCCAATGCCACGGCCTCCTGCGGTTGCGGCACGAGTTTCACGGTTTGAAGATCGCCACCTGGAATGTGAACTCTGTCAAGGCGCGGCTCGAGCCGGCGCTGGCCTGGCTGAAGCAGGCCCAACCCGACGTGGTCTGCCTGCAGGAAATCAAATGCATAGATGAGAATTTCCCCCGCGAGCCGTTCGAGGCGCTGGGCTATAACTGCGCCGTACACGGACAAAAGAGCTATAACGGCGTCGCCATCTTGTCCAAGCGGCCGATCGAGGATGTCACCCCGCGCCTGCCGGCGCCCGATGGCGTGCTGGACGATCATTCCCGCTATCTCGAAGCGGTGATCAGCGGAGAAAAAGGCGTGGTGCGGGTTGCCTCAATCTATGCCCCCAACGGCAATCCCTGGCCCGGCCCCAAATTCGATTACAAGCTGGCATGGCTGGAACGTTTGCGCCTGCATGCCAAGGGCCTGCTCAAGAACGAGGAGCCGGTGGTGCTGATGGGCGACTTCAACATCATCCCCGAGGACAAGGACGCCGACCGGCCCAAGGCATGGCTCAAGGACGCGCTGTTCCAGCCGGAATCCAAGGCGGCGCTGCGGCGGATCGAAAATCTCGGTTACACCGACGCCTTCCGGTCCCTCCATCCCGAAGGCGGGCATTATACCTTCTGGGATTATTTCGGTTCCTGGGAACGCAACAATGGCATCCGCATCGACCATGTGCTGCTGTCGCCGCAAGGACTGGACCGGCTGCAAAATGTGGGCATTGACAAAGCGGTGCGCGGCGCCAGCGAAAAGCCATCGGACCATGTCCCGGTCTGGGTGCAACTCGATATCTGAGCGCTGCCATGACGCGGCCCCAATCTGGATTATGATGGCGGCATGAATTTCCTCTGCCTCACTCTGGCGGCCCTGCTCTGCGCCGCCCCCGCGCTGGCGGCCGACAAGCGCGTACTGCGCATTGACAGCCTGACTGCCAGCCAGAAGGGCGGCGCCATCCTGGTGCAGGTCAGGGGCGCAGTTCCCAGTGGCGGCTGGACCAAGCCGCATCTCCACCTATTGCATGGTGACAGCCATACTGTTGCGCTGGAATTCCTGGCCGCCCCGCCGCCGCCCGGCATGACGGTGATCGACGGACTGGTCCCCGTGACCGCTAGTATTTCGCTCAAGGGCCGCGCCACCTCGGTCCATGTCCAGGCCGAGGAGAATGAAATCACCAGCCAGGTGGTCCGCTGATGCAGATCGACGTGATCTCCGACACGGTGTGTCCCTGGTGCTTTATCGGCAAGCGCCGGCTGACGCGCGCCATGGCGATGCGGCCCCATATCCTGTTCGACGTGAAGTTATATGCGCGCCAAGTTCGGCGCCGATCCGATGAAGATCGTGGAGATGCACCAGCTGATCGCCCAGGAAGGCGAGAAGGAAGACATCGCATTCGACTTCGCCGCCATCGCCCGCCGGCCCGACACGCTGGATTCCCACCGCCTGATCCGCTGGGCCGAAGCCACCGGCGTCCAGGATGAGGTGGTGGAGCGGCTGTTCATCGCCTATTTCGAGAATGGCGAGGATATCGGCGACATCCGCCTGCTGGCCGACATTGCCGACCTGTGCGGCATGGATGGGGTCGAGGTGGCCCAGATGCTGGAAAGTGATGCCGACAAGACGCTGGTGGAGCGTGAAGACCAGATCGCCCATGAGATGGGCGTGACCGGTGTGCCGGCCATGATCTTCGGCGGCAAGCTGGCGGTGTCCGGCGCGCGCGAGCCGGAGGTGCTGGCCTCGGTGATCGACCGAGTGGCCGAGATGGCGGCGCAAGGTCCGGTCGCAGAAGAAGGCTAAACCCAAATTGTCATGGCCGGGCTTGACCCGGCCATCCACGATTCAACGGAAAGATGGATGGCCGGCTCGGAGGCCGGCCATGACAGCTATGGGTTAGGCCGCGTCGGCGACGACTTTGTTCCGCCCCGTCCGCTTGGCGCGATACAGCGCCTGGTCGGCGCGGTGCAGCAACTTTTCGGCGGTATCCGCTACGCCTTCGCACCTGGCAATGCCGATGGAGATGGTGATGTTGAGGGCGCCGGGGGCGCGGCTGATCGGCACCGGCGTGGTCTCGATGGTGTGGCGCAGCCGTTCGGCGATGTTGTAGGCGAAGGCCATGTCGGTGTCCGGCATGGCGACCACGAACTCCTCGCCGCCGTAGCGGCAGGCCAGGTCGATGCCGCGCACATTGGCATTGATGCGGGCGGCGAATTCCTTCAGCACCTCGTCGCCAATGTCATGGCCATAGGTGTCGTTGACCTGCTTGAAGAAGTCGATGTCCATGATCACAAAGGCCAGCGGACGGCCATTCTTCTGCGCTCCCGAGATCAGGGTGTCGAGATGGCGGCTCATATAGCGGCGATTGTGCAGGCCGGTGAGCTGGTCGGTGATCGCCATTTCCAGGCTGAGCTGGACATTGTGGCGCAGCCGGTCGGCATAGCGCTTCTTGCGCAACTGGGTGCGCACCCGCGCCACCAGCTCGTTCTTGTCCACCGGCCGGGTGAGGTAATCATTGACGCCCATTTCCAGCGCCTGGGTCAGCTTGCGGCGGTCGCCGTCGCTGACCACGACCAGGATGGGAACATGCCGGCCTTCCGGCAGGGAGCGCAGCTGTGAACAAAGTCGCAACCCGTCAAAGCCGCGCATGCCCAGCGACACCACGATCAAATCGAAATCGCCGCCCTTCACCCGCACCAGCGCTTCTTCAAACG
>JAEKMB010000192.1 GCA_019508105.1 Alphaproteobacteria bacterium | reverse complement strand
AGCGCCTCAGTGATCTCCCACGGCTGGTAGAAGGGTACGCCGGTCTGGAAGGTGGCATAGCCGCCTTTGCGCAGCGCGCCTTTCACCCGGTCATAGAAAGTTTCGCCGAACAGCGCCTTGCCCGGACCCACCGGATCGGGCCGGTCGGCGATGATCAGGTCGAAACGATTCTTGCTAGATTTGCGGCCCAGATATTCGAAAGCGTCGGCCACTTCGATGGTCATGCGCTTATCGCGGAAAGCCTTGGCGTTGACGTCGCCGAACAGTTTCTTGCACAGCTCGATAACCCGGCCGTCAATGTCAACCAAAACGACCTCTTTGACGTTCTTATGCTTAAGGGCCTCGTCAGCGATGGAAAGATCGCCGCCGCCCACGATCATCACCCGCTCCACCTTGCCATGCTCCAGCATCGGCAGATGGGTGAGCATGTCGGCATAGGCGCTCTCGTCGCGGCTGGTGATCTGGACGATGTCGTCCAAGGTCATCACCCGGCCGTTGGCGACCGTGTCGAAGATGCGGATGTGCTGGAACTGGCTCTTCTCGTCCGCCAGCACCTTGGTGACTTCCATGGACTGGGCGTAACCCTTGTGGAGGCGTTCCTTAACCTCGTTGAGCTTGGCCATAACGTTTCCTTAGCAATTGTGACGGCGTTTCCGGGAGCCGCGTATAGGCCGCGCGCGCGGCGCTGTCTACCGCGCGCCGCTGATGCGTGCGAGGGCCATTCCATAAGCCTTTCTCGCGCGCGGCGGTGTGCTGAGAGGCACGCTGCGGAGCTCTTGCGCCAGCCCCCGGAAGGCACGCGCGGGAAAATAATTGCCCCTAGGGGAAATTTCTTCTTGCATCGCCGGGGAGTTAGCCCTATTTCGAAATCGACCCGGCGAGAAAAAAAGCCGGACAAAGCGGCGACCGGGTGACCCCGTGCGTCGCTTTCTTCTTTAGGCGCGTCCGGAAGTCCACAAGGCCAAGGCGCAGGTGTCAACTCCAAGACGGGTAGGTGCTTGAAATGGCTCGACTGAATCTGGTGGCGGCGAACCCGCAAAAAGAAATACTCCAAAAGGAAGTCAAGGTGGCCCGCGCCGCCAAGGCGCCGCGGCCTGTTGTCGTGAGCCCTTCCAATGACGACCAGAAGGATCACTTCATCAACAAGAACGGCCTGTCCTACGCGGGCAGCCATGTGATCATCGACCTTTGGGAAGCCAAGGGCCTGGACGATCGCGAGCGGATCGAAACCGCGCTGATCGATGCGGTGAATGAGGCCGGCGCAACCCTGCTGCACATTCACCTGCACAAGTTCGAAGAAGGCGGCGGCATTTCGGGCGTGGCGGTGCTGGCGGAAAGCCATATCTCCGTCCACACCTGGCCGGAAAAGGGCTTCGCGGCCTTTGACGTCTTCATGTGCGGCGATGCCGAGCCCCGCAAGGCGCTGGAGGTCTTCAAGCGCGCTTTCCAGCCCGGCCGCGTCGTGGTCGGCGAACATAAGCGCGGCGTGGTCTAGGCCACTCCGCAGCCAAGAATTAAGGGCCGGAACGCAGGTTCCGGCCCTTTTTCTTTGCGGGCTCGCGCTCACTCGTAATGCTTCGCCTGGTCCCAAAGGTCCTTCATCGGGATCTTCAGGCCGCGCAGGACATAGATCGGCCGGTCGGTCTCGTAGGGCATGGCGTAAGGCGCATCGATATGCCCGGCCACGGAATGGGACTGAAAGAGTTCGTCATAATGTTTGGTGCTGCCGCCGATGATGATCAGCACGCTACCGTCCCGGCCATGCGGGCCCCAGAGATGATATTGGTTGTGGCCGCTGAGGGCCGGCGGCAGGCCGAGCGGTTGGCCAAAGATATCGATGGCCGCGGCCTCCCCGTAATTGTTGCCCCAAAAGGCGGCCCTGGCGCGCTCCGGCGGCGGCAGGGACCAGTAGACGGTGGCGATCTTCTTGGCCATCTGCGGCCAGCCGAACATGTCGGCAAAATATTGCGGCAGCACGCCCTGCTTTAGGCGCTCGCCGACGGACGGAGTGAAGCCGATGGCGCTCTGGTAGCGCACAAAGATCTCCACCGGAAGGATCGGCAGCGTCAGGGGGGCGATCAGCAGGCCCGGGAGGGCGATCACCCCCAGCAGGACCGCGCGCAGGCGCCTGCCTGCGATCCATTGCTCGATCCGGCCCGCGCCCAGCGCCAGCAGCGTGGGATAGATCGGGGCCAGATAATAGGGCTTGCCGTGGCTAGCCTCGAAAAGCAGGAACAGGATCAGCCACGCGATGGGAAAGGCGCGCGCCACCGCCGGCTTGGGCCGCACCAGGCCGGCCCATAGTCCCGCCATCCACACCAATGCCGCGGGCGGCCCGATCTGCAGAATCTGCTGCACCAGGAAAGCAGTGGGCGACATCGCCAGGTTTTTGCCATTGGCGCCGGCCTTGCCCAGTTCGATGAAGGGCCAGCCATGTGCCTGCTGCCAAAGGACGTTGGGCAGGGCCAGGGCCCCAGCCAGCGCCGCGCCGGCCCAAACCCAGGGCCGCAGCAGCGACCTGCGCCTGGGCGTGGCCAAAAGTGCGACGGCCAGCGCCGCCAGATAGAAGGCGATCAGGTATTTGGTGTTCAGGCTGAATCCCGCAATGGCACCGAAGACCAACCACCAGCGTTCGTCTTCACTCTGTTCCAGTTTCACCAGCACAAAGGCCAGTCCCAGCCAGGTGATGGGCTGGAACATGTCGGTGAAGAACAGGGTACCTTGCAGCAGGAAAATCGGCGCCAGCAGCACGCAGAGGCCGCTCAGCCATTGCGCAAAGCGGCCGCCGCCGATCTGCTGCGTGAACTCCGCCGTCATGGCGATGGTGGCGGCTGCCATAAGCATGGGCAGCAGGCGGAACATCCAGACGGAATTCCCCGACAAAGCATGCGCCCAAGCGGCAAATAGCGGCACCAGCGCAGGCTGGTCGACATAGCCCCAGTCCGGATGGCTGCCGCATACGATGAAATAGAGCTCATCGCGGAAAAAGCCGTAATGCCCGTTGGCAAATGCGTGCAGCACAAGGCTGGCCAGCGCCAACAGAACCGACGGCCGCAACAGCAGGCCGCGCGGGAGAATCATCCTCACTTCATCCCGCTGCGGATTTCGGTCCAGGCGCTGACGATCTTCTCCTTGTTGGGCAGGGGCTGCTGGAAGATGCCGCCCTTCAGGAAACTCTCCAGGTCGCGCGGCACATTCAGCGCCTGGAACACGCTGTCGGGCACGCTCTTGACCGCTTCGATATTGGCGGGCTCATCGCCGATGGTGGTGATCATGTAGCGGGCGGCATCGTCCTCCAGCCCGGAATCGATCAGCGCCAGCGCCTTGGCCTGGTTGGACGGGTCCTTGTGCATCACCAGGCCGCAGACATACGTAAAGATGCCGCCGGGCGGGGTGAGATAGGCCACCGGCCTGTGCTCGCGGTTGAGTGCGGCGAAGGTGGTACGCCAGCTCATCGCCGCGACGATTTCGCCCGAGGCCAGGCCTTGCGCCAGCGCCGTGTTGTCGGCCGAGACAAAGCGCAGCTGCGGCACCAGTTCGCGCAGCTTGGCCTGCACTTTCATCCAGTCGGCCTCGGACATGTGATAGGCGTCGATCCCGATCATATGGGCGATGAAAGGCACCACGTCATCGGCGCCGTCCAGCACCGAGACCCGGCCCTTGTACTTGGGATCGAACAGGATGTTCCAGCTTTGCGACTTGGCATATTCGGGGGCCAGATCGGTGCGGATCGTCAGTGAGGTGTTGCCCCAGTAATGCGGCACGAACCATACCTTGCCCGGCCCGGCCGAGATGCCCGGCAGATTGCGCAAGGCGGGTGCGATCTTATTCCAGTTCTTCAGCTTGGCGGTTTCGATCGGCTGGATCAGGCCGGCCTCCTTCCAGCGCGGCAGGCTGTAGAGGCAAGGGCCCATCACATCCGGCTTGAAGCCGGCGCGCATCTTGGAGAAGGCCTCGTCCTCGTCGGCGAAGATGCTGGTGCCGGGCTTTTCGTGATAGGCCGCTTCATAGGCAGCGGTGAAATGCGGATCGACATAATCCTGCCACTGGAACAGGGTGGCGGGGGCCGATCCCGCTGGTCCCTTCATCAGGAACCAGGCGCCGCCGATAATCAGGATCGCGGCCGCCAGGCCGCCAACCGCCCATTTCATAGCCGGGGCAGCCTCAACTCCATGGTGGCGCCATGGCCGGGATCTTCGCCCACCAGCCGCATCGCTCCGCCCATGCGCCGGGCCAGCTCCAAGGCGATCGCCAGGCCCAGGCCGGCGCCCGTTATGGTGCCGCCGCGGTCAAAGCGCTCAAATGGCTTGCCCGCCTTGCGCCGTTCGCACGCGCTAAAACCCTTGCCGCTGTCGCAGAGGGTGAGTACTCCGGCGCCTTCCTCGAAATGGACATCGGCGCGCACGATGCCGCCTTCGCAGGTATAGGCCAGCGCATTGGTCAAAAGATTTGCCAGGATGCGGCGTACCGCGCCGGCATCGGCCCGCACCAGGCCCGGCTCGCCAAAGGCCAGGCTCAGCGAGATGCGGCGGGAGAAAGCGCGGCCCTGATGTTCCTCGAGGCACAGTGCCACCAGCGCCGACAACTCTACCGGCTCCTCGGTGAGGGGATAGCGGCCGGCCTCGATATTGGCGAATTCCAGTATGTCGCCGATCTTGGCGTGCAGGTTCTTGCCGGCCTCGCCAATGTCGCGGGCATATTCGCTGTATTTGGGATGGCCGCAGGGACCATAGAATTCCTCGGCGATGATCTCCGAAAAGCCGATCACCGCATTCAAGGGGGTGCGCAGTTCATGGCTCATATGGGCGATGAATTCGGACTTGGCCAGGGCGCGGATGGCGCGTGACGCCCTGGCATGACGCTCAAAGGCGCCCACGAACAGCGCCGCCAGCCAGCCGCCGGCCAGCGCCGGGCCCAGGATGACGAAAAGATAGAGCGGCAGTGCGCCGGTCCAAGCGGCCAGCGCGCCTTGTTCATCCACGCTGGTCATCACCGCCAGCGGCCAGCCGGGGACAGGCGCCCAAAGCCCGCGGGCCTGCGCGGCCGGCACCAGGGCGGTGCGATGGGCGTCCAAGGGCAATGCGGCGGGATGGAACAGCACTGCGACGGTCCGCCCGGCATTGTGGAAGGCGAGGCCGCCGGGAATCTGTGCGCGCGGGCCCGCGAAGCGGGGCACCGCCATCGGCGCGGCGGTGGCGTTGAGCTGCGCCAGGGGCGCGCCGTCTGGTCCCCATACCGCGATGTCGCGGATGGCGGGTTCGGCCCTGGCCATGTCGGCGCTGCGGTATTGCTCCGGGCTGGCAGCGAACACCGCGCCCAGGCGGGCATAGCGGTCCAGGCTCTGTCCGGTGGCGCGGGCGATGTCGGCGGCGCGGGCGCGCTCGAAGCTGGCGGCCTGGGCCAGCGCCCGGCCTCGGTCCATGCGCATCTGCAGCAGCGCGGCGGCGGCAAAGCTGCCGCAGATCAGGATGATGCAGATGGGAACGATGAAGCGAACGTCGCGGACGGCGCGGCGCGCAAAGGACCGCCCCAGGACGGTGGCGCCGTCCAACTCGGTCGACAGGCGCAGTGCCGCCTCGGCCATGATCCCCACCCGGCGCGGTGATTCGCGCGCCGACAAGTATGTAAGTGAGCGGGGATCAGCGAAACCTTCAGTGGAGGTTTCGCCCCCGCGAACGCCGCAAAGCGGGCCGCGGACCCGAGCGAATCAGTGGAAGATCTGCGTTTTCACCCCAGCATCTTGCCGGCAACCTCGAACAGGTTGGGCGAGATGCCGGAGAGGCCGCGGATGGCCGCAAGCTCGGCCTGCATCATGTCCTGGCGGGCGGGGTCATAGCGCCGCCAGCTTTCGAAAGCGCCGGCCATGCGGGCGGCCACTTGCGGGTTCATCGGGTCCAGGGTGCGGATCACTTCGCCCACCAGCCGGTAGCCGGCGCCGTCGGCATTGTGGAAGCGCAGGTGATTGACGCTGAAGGCGCCGACCAGAGCCCGCACCCGGTTGGGATTCTTGATGTCAAAGGCCGGATGCTTCATCAACTCGCGCACCGCGGTGATGGTCTCGGGCAAGGGCGAGGTGGCCTGCAGGCTCATCCATTTGTCCAGCACCAGGGGATCGTTCTTGAAGCGGTCATGGAAATGGGTGAAGGCATTGTCGCGCAGCGGCGATTCCATCCGGGTCAGTGCGGCAAGTCCGGCGATCATATCGGTCATATTGGTGGCGCTGCGGTAATGGGCTTCCGCCAGTCCTGCCGCGGCTTCGTCGTCCGCAGCGGTGAGATAGCGAAGGCAGGCATTGCGCAGGGCACGCCGGCCGGCGGATTTGGCGTCGGGACTGAAGTCGCCGGCATCGCGCATATGTTCGTAAAGCTGGGCCAGGCGGTCCCGGTGCGCCAGCGCCACGGCCCGCACCAGCGCCACCCGGGCGGTGTGGATTCGAAGCGGGTCCACCGGCGCCTTCTTGGCCGCCAGTTCGCTCTCGGTGGGTGGCATCAGCATCTGGGCGGCGAAGGCCGGATCATCCTCCGCCTGCGCCAACACATCGCCGATGGCGGTGATGTAATCGCTATTGGCGTCGCTGCGCGTCTCCCTTTGTGGTTGGCCCGCCGCTTCCAGCATGATTTCGGCCGCCAGGATCTGGCCGGCTTCCCAGCGGTTGAAGGCGTCGCTGTCCTTGCCCATCAAAAGGGCGCGGTCATGGCGGCCATGCGGGGTGCGGAAGATGGCGGGGGCGGAAAAATCGCGGCCCAGCGACAGCAGCGGTTCCTCAGCGACATCGGTGAAAACAAAATGTTGGGAATTCTGCGTCAGTTCCAGCACCCGGCTGGTGGGGCCGGCATGGTTCTCGCCGTCCAGGGTCAGCGGCAGATGGGCGCCGCTTTTGCCCACCAGCCCGATGCGCACCGGAATGTGCATGGGCTGCTTGTCCGGCTGGCCGGGCGTGGGGGCGAGACTCTGGGTCAGGTCCAGGCTGTAGGTTTTGGCATCGGCATCATAACTGCCGCGCGCCTCGATCACCGGCGTGCCGGCCTGGCGGTACCACAGGCGAAATTGGCTGAAGTCGCGGCCGCTGGAATCCTCGAAGCATTTCACCCAGTCTTCCACCGTGGCGGCCTGGCCGTCATGGCGCGCAAAGTAGAGGTCGGTCGCCT
>JAEKMB010000191.1 GCA_019508105.1 Alphaproteobacteria bacterium | reverse complement strand
GACGCGTCCGGGCAAAAGAAGGGGTTCTGGTTCACTGCCTCCCAGGACCAGTTGGCGCGGGTGATCTTTTGCGTGCCCATCTGCACCAGGGCGCCGCGGATCATCACCTTGCCATAGATCTTGTCCAGGATCTTGCGGGCGATGGCGCCCGCCGCCACCCGCATCGCGGTTTCGCGCGCGCTTTGGCGCCCGCCGCCGCGATAGTCGCGCACCCCATATTTGGCTTCATAGGTATAGTCGGCATGACCCGGCCGATACTTGTCGCGGATGTCGGCATAATCCTTGGAGCGCTGGTCCACATTCTCGATCAACAGCCCGATGGGCGTGCCGGTGGTGACCTGTGCGGCCATGCGCTCGTCCTGGAATACGCCGGACAGGATTTTCACCGTGTCCGGCTCCTGGCGTTGGGTGACGAATTTGGATTGTCCCGGGCGGCGCTTTTCCATCCAGGGCTGGATGTCGGCTTCGCTGAGGGGAATGCCCGGCGGGCAGCCATCCACCACACAGCCGATCGCCGGCCCATGGCTTTCGCCAAAGGTGGTGACGCGGAAGAGATGGCCGAAGGTGTTGTGCGACATGGGCCCGGGTTTAGCCCGATTTGCCTTAACGTTCCAGTTTAACGACTTGGGCGCCTTCGGCCCGGAAAACCACGCCTTGGGGCTCGTCCAGGGCGCTCATGGCCTGCCAGTCCAGCCCCGCCAGCAGGCCCCTTAAGATTCGGGTGGTGGCGCCGTGGCTGATGGCGATGGTGTCGGTCTTGAGTTCGCGCACCCAGTCGCTGATCCGGGCCGCGACTTCGGCATAATTCTCGCCGCCCGGTACCCGCACATGCCATTTGTCGCGTCTACGCTGTTCAAACAGGATGGGACTCCGGGCGCGGGCTTCTTCGTCGGTAAGCTGATCCCAGACGCCCAGGTCGATTTCCTTCAGCCGGTTGTCGGTGGCGAAGTCCTCGGGCGCAAGGCCCATCACCTGGCGCGCGATCCTCATGGTGGCGATAGCGCGGGCCAGCGGGCTTGAGACAAAGCGATAACCTTCTGCCATGCCCAGTTCGCGCTTGAGGATATGACCCACTTGGGCCGCCTGCTGCAGCCCCAGCGCGGTGAGCGGCGTATCACGCTCGCCGGAGAAACGCTTTTCGGCATTGGCCTGTGTCTGGCCGTGGCGCGCGAAATACAGCGTTACCCCATCAGGGAGTTCAAGCGCCATCCGACTTTTGCGGCACGGCAATGTCGGGCGCGTCCTCGGCCTTCATGCCCACCACATGATAGCCCGCATCGACATGCAAATTTTCGCCCGTCACGGCGCTGCCCATGTCCGACAACAAATAGAGCGCGGCATTACCCACTTCGCCTTGGGTCACGGTGCGGCGCAAGGGCGAGTTGTATTCGTTCCATTTGAGGATATAGCGGCTGTCGGCAATGCCGGCGAAAGCCAGGGTCTTGATCGGCCCCGCTGAGATCGAATTCACCCGGATGTTCTTCTTGCCCAGATCCTCGGCCATGTAGCGCACACTGGCTTCCAGCGCCGCCTTGGCCACGCCCATCACATTATAGTGCGGCATAGTCCGTTCGGCGCCCAGGTAAGTCAGCGTCACCATGCTACCGCCGGCCGTCATCATCTTCTCCGCGCGCTGGGCGATGGCGGTGAAGGAATAGCAGCTGATGTCCATGGTCATGCGGAAATTGTCCGCCGTGGTGTCGACATAGCGGCCCTTGAGCTGCTCCTTGTCGGAAAAGGCGATGGCGTGGACCAAAAAATCCAGGCTGTCCCAGACCTTGCCCAGTTCGGCAAAGGCGGCATCGATGGAGGCGGCATTGCTCACATCGCAATCGACCATCGCCGCCGGCTTTGTCGGCGCGACCAGCGGCACTACCCGCTTCTTGAACAGATCGCCCTGATAGGAGAAAGCCAGCTCGGCGCCCGCTTCATGCAACGCCTGGGCAATGCCCCAGGCGATGGAATGCTGGTTGGCCACGCCCATGACAAGGCCGCGCTTGCCTTTCATGAGGCCTGGAAATGGCATGCTGGTATCCCCGTTATTTGGGCGTGGAGCCTAGTGATTTACCCTGAATAGGCCAGTCGCCAAACGGGATTTTCTGTGCGTTAAAATCGACGCAATTTCAATATGTTAGCGCATCTTTGCGCGCGGATCATAGTCGCGGCCCCAGCCCTCCAGGAAGGCCTTGAGGGACTCGTCGGCCTGCTCAGGCAGCGAAACGACCAACCCCGGTGTTGGAGTTGGGCGGCACGCTCAGTGACACGGTGCCGGTCAAGGTGGGCACCGGCATTTTGCCGCCCAGCACTGCTTCCTTCAGCGTCACCGGCAGGTCCA
Organism: Alphaproteobacteria bacterium; assembly: GCA_019508105.1. Classification (GTDB taxonomy): domain Bacteria; phylum Pseudomonadota; class Alphaproteobacteria; order Micropepsales; family Micropepsaceae; genus Rhizomicrobium. The sequence continues at coordinate 8,666 of JAEKMB010000191.1, read as the reverse complement.
TCCGGATGTCGTTGCCGTCGCGCGTCATCCAGGGATGCGGCGCCACCGACACGGTCAGCAGGATGTCGCCATTGGCCCCGCCGCCGCGGCCGGCGCCGCCCCGGCCCTTGACCCGGATGGTCTGGCCGTCTTTCACGCCCGCCGGAATCTTGACGTCGATCTGCTCGCCATTCTGCAGCACCACCCGGCGCGTGCCGCCCGTCGCCGATTCATCAAAGCTGACGGTGACGGAGGCGGCGAAATCCTCGCCCCGCGCGGTGCGGGGTGCCCCGCGGCCGCGCCGGCCGCCCATCAGGTCGGCGAAGATATCCTCAAAGCCTGCCGCGCCGCCCGGGGCGTCGTCGAAACTGAAATGAAAACCGCCAGGACCGCTGGCGCCGCCCCCAAAGGGATTGCCCTGACGGAAACCGCCGCCGCTGCCGAACCCTGAGCGCGGATCAAAGCCTTTGGGATTGCCGTCGGCACCGATGGCGCCGGAATCGAACTGGGCGCGTTTCTGCTTGTCGCCCAGAATGTCATAGGCGCCGGAGATTTCCTGGAAGCGCTTCTGCGCCGCCGCATCGCCCGCATGCTTGTCGGGGTGATGTTTCTTGGCCAGGGCGCGGAACGCCTTCTTGATATCGGCCTCGCTGGCGTTCCTGGCCACGCCGAGGATTTCATAAGGGTCTTTCATGCCGTCCTAAGTGGGCTGTTTATGTCACTCTATCAAGGCTTTGAGGGGAAGGGGAACTTTTCCGAAAACCCGGCGTTCACTCGCCGGGCAGGATTTTATCCCGTATGAACAACCCATTGACCCAGGACCGGGCCTATAGCCCCGCGGAAAGCGCACGCTATCGCGTCCTGGTCGAGGCCATCACCGATTATGCTGTCTACATGCTGGACCCCACCGGCATCGTGAACAGTTGGAACGCAGGCGCGCAGCGCTTCAAGGGCTACAAGCCCGAAGAAATCATCGGCCAGCATTTCTCGCGTTTCTATACCGCGGAAGACCGCGCCAGTGGGCTGCCGGCCCGTGCCCTGCGGATTTCGGCCCAGGAAGGCAAGTTCGAAGCCGAAGGCTGGCGTGTGCGCAAGGACGGCAGCCGCTTCTGGGCGCATGTGGTGATCGACCCCATCCGCGATGAAGCGGGAAAGCTGGTGGGCTTCGCCAAGGTGACGCGCGACCTGAGCGAGCGCCGCGCCACCGAAGAAGCCTTGCGCCGCAGCGAGGAGCAGTTCCGCCTCTTGGTCCAGGGTGTCACCGACTATGCCATCTATATGCTGAGCCCCGAGGGCATCGTCACCAACTGGAACCCGGGCGCCCGGCGCATCAAGGGCTACAGCCCTGAGGAAATCATCGGCAAGCATTTCTCCAATTTCTATACGCCGGAGGATCGCGCGGCGGGCATGCCCGCGCGGGCGCTTGCGACGGCGGCCAAGGAAGGCAAGTTCGAAGCCGAAGGCTGGCGCCTGCGTAAGGACGGCAGCCGCTTCTGGGCCCATGTGGTGATCGATCCCATCCGCGATCAAAACGGTGCGCTGACCGGCTTCGCCAAGATCACCCGCGACATCACCGAGCGGAAGGCGACGCAGGAATCCCTGGAACGCGCCCGCGAGGCGCTGTTTCAGTCGCAGAAGATGGACGCAATCGGGCAATTGACCGGCGGGGTGGCGCATGACTTCAACAATCTGTTGATGGCGGTGCTGGGCAGCTTGGAGCTGCTGCGCAAACGCCTGCCGGACGATCCGGCCCAGCTTCGTCTCCTGGACAACGCCATTCAGGGCGCGCGGCGCGGCGCCACCCTGACCCAGCGCATGCTGTCTTTCGCACGCCGCCAGGAACTGGATGTGCATCCCCTGGATGTGGCGGGCCTGGTGCGTGGCATGGCAGACCTCTTAGAACGCACCCTGGGCAAGGATGTGGATTTGCGCACGGAATTTTCCCCCGGGCTGCCCCTTGCTATCGCCGACGACAATCAGCTGGAACTGGCGCTGCTCAATCTTTGCGTCAATGCCCGCGATGCCATGCGGGGCGGCGGCCGCATCGTCATCGCCGCGCGCGAAGAAGAAATCGACTTGCGTCATGCCTCCGGCCTGCCGCCGGGGAAATATGTCTGCCTCTCGGTCACCGACACCGGCGAGGGCATGGACCAGGAAACCCTGGCCCGGGCCACCGAGCCCTTCTTCACCACCAAAGGCGTGGGCAAGGGCACCGGCCTGGGACTATCCATGGTGCATGGCATGGCCGAACAGATGGGCGGGCGCCTGATCCTGCACAGCAAGCCGGGCGAGGGTACCACCGCGGAAATCTGGCTGCCTTCGGCCACCAGCGCCGCGCGGGCCCGGCAGGAAGCGGTCCCCGCGCCGGAACCGCCGGCGGGACGGCGAAGGCTCAAAGTGCTGGCAGTGGATGACGACCTGCTTGTGCTGTTCAACACCGTGGCCATGTTGGAAGACCTTGGGCACGAGGTGGTGGAGGCCGGATCAGGCCCCGAAGCGCTGGAGCATTTGGCCCGGCAAAGCTTCGACTTGGTCATCACCGACCAGTCCATGCCCAGGATGAGCGGCACCCAGTTGATCGAGGCGATTGCCCGAGACTGGCCGGATTTGAAAGTGATCCTGGCCACCGGCTATGCCGAGTTGCCGGACGGCGTCCAGGTCAAGGTCCCCAAGCTCAACAAGCCCTTCAATGAGCGGGACCTCAAGAAGGTGCTGGCTGGGATTTAAGGCGCCGGGGCTGCTGGGGTGCCTTGGGGCGCCGGCGGTTGCGTTGGCGCGGGCGCCGCCGTTTTGGGCGACGGCGATCCCAGAAAGGCCGCACGCGCCGCGGCCTCCTTCATGCCGCGGCTGGCGGCAGCGACATAAAGCTGGCGAGCGGTTTCCAGGTCCTGCGGCACCAGGGGCGGCGCACCAGTCTCGTAGAACTGGCCGAGCTGGAATTGCGCCACCGGATGGTTGGCGGCCGCGGCGGCCTCCAGCAGCGGCAAGGCGCGGCGCAGGTCCGGCGCCCCCAACTCGCCCCTGAGATACATGTCGGCCAGGTCAGCCTGGGCAGTGGGCAGGCCCGCTTCGGCGGCGCGCAGATAGATCTCTTCGGCCTTCTCTGCGTCCTTGGCCGTGCCCTGGCCCTTGCGCAGCATCATGCCGAGATTGCGCATGGCGGCGAGATCCTCGTAGCGCAGGTCCCACCAGATCTTGAAGGCCTTCTCGTAATCACCGGCGTCATAGGCGGCGACGCCGGAATTGAATACCGCAGCGATCTCGGCGGAGCTGCGTGCCTCAGCTGCGCTTGCAAGGCAGATGCAGAAGACGAGAGCGGCGGCAAGACGCGGAAAAATCGCGGGTTTTCGTGGCATGGGGCGCAAAGGCTACCCTGCCCATACCGAAACTGCTAGGACGCACCCATGACGATGGAAACAGGCGGACCATTGGACGATGGCGGCATTGCGGTCGTCCCCGATCCCTTGGCGCTGTTCCAGGAATGGATGAAGCAGGCGGAAGCCTCCGAGCCGAGCGACGCCAATGCCATGGCGCTGGCCACGGCCGATGCCGACGGCGTCCCCAATGTGCGCATGGTGCTGCTGAAGGGCGCCGATGCCACCGGCTTTGTGTTCTATTCCAATGCCCAAAGCATCAAGGGCGGCGAATTGGCAGCCAATCCCAGGGCCGCTCTCAACTTCCACTGGAAAAGCTTGCGCAAGGCCGTACGAGTCCAAGGCCTCATTGCCCAGGTGTCTGATGCCGAGGCCGATGCCTATTTCGCCACCCGGCCCAAGGACAGCCAGATCGGCGCCTGGGCCTCGCCCCAGTCGCGGGTGATGGAGGGGCGCTTTGTGTTCGAGAAAGCCCTCGCCGAATATGCGCTGAAATTCGCCTTGACCAAGGTGCCGCGCCCGCCGCACTGGACCGGCTGGCGGCTCAGCCCGTCGCGCATCGAATTCTGGCGCGACAGGCCGTTCCGGCTGCATGATAGGCTGGTCTATGCGCGGGACACCGCCGCCGATCCCTGGCGCACCGAAAGGCTGTTTCCGTGACCGCATTGCCGAACGGTGAAGGCAAGTTGCAGCAGGCCGGCTTGATGCGCCGCGCCGCCATTGCCTCGGTGTCGGTGTCGCTGTTCCTGGTGATCATCAAGACCTTTGCCTATTTCGCGTCCCATTCGGTGGCGCTGCTGGCCTCCCTGGCGGATTCGGCGCTGGACCTTTTCACTTCCACGCTTAACCTGGTCGCCATCCGCTCGGCCCTGACACCGGCCGATGCCGAGCACCGCTTTGGTCACGGCAAGGCCGAACCGCTGGCGGGCCTGGCGCAGGGCGCCTTCATCTGCGCCTCCGCTTTGTTCCTGGTGATCCAGGCGGTCAACCGCATCATCACGCCCGAGCCGATCGATCACAGCATCGAAGCCCTGATCGTGATGTGCATCGCCATCGCCTTCGCCATTGCGCTGATCCTCTATCAGCGCAAAGTGGTGGCCCGCACCGGCAGCATCGCGGTGGAGGCCGACCAGACCCATTATTTCGGCGACCTGGCCACCAATATCGGTGTGGTGCTGGCGCTGCTGCTCTCCAGCCTGCTGGGCTGGACCCTGGCCGATCCGCTGATCGCCATCGCGGTGGCAGCTATTATGGCCTACACGGCGCGCCCGCATCTGCCGTATCGCCCGCAGCCATCCGGCGGTGAAAAATGTCCATGACCTCAAGACCCGCTCGGCGGGGCTTTCCACTTTCATCCAGCTGCATCTGGGGCTGGACCCCCATATGCCGCTGGCCCAGGCCCATACCATCAGCGATGCGGTCGAACATGCGCTGCTGCAGGCCTATCCCGGCGCCGATGTGATCATCCATCAAGACCCGGCCGGCCTGGAGCCGCTGCCTGTCGATGATGCGTATTAATTGCAAGTACAGGTTGGCAAAAAGATAGTTTTCCCGTTTCCGCCGCCGCGTATGCTTGGCGCGACGAGGGAGGCGGGATGTTCAACAGGATCGTGCTCGGCACTTATGGCCCGGTCGCCAAGATTTTCCATTGGCTGATCTTTCTGCTGCTGGCGGCGCAATATGCCGTCGGCTCGATCATGCCGCATATCGGGCGCAAGACGCTGGACGAGGGCTGGGTGCATTGGCACCTCCTGATTGGCGCCGCCATCTTTGCCGTGATCATGGCGCGTTTTGTCTGGCGGCTGTTTCATCCGGTGGCGCTGGCGGACGGCCTGACGGGCTGGGAGCTTTGGCTATCGCGCTTCACCCATCTGTCTCTTTATGCGCTGGTGTTCATCATGACGGTGCTGGGCTGGGCCGCCGCCAATGCGCGGGGCTGGGACGTCAAGCTGCTGGGTGTGATCACCTTGCCGGCGCTGGCACCCAAGGATTCTTCCTGGGGCCATGAAGCCGGTGATATCCACAACATCCTGGTCTATGTGCTGCTGGGCTTCATCGCGCTGCATGTCGCGGGCGCGCTCTATCATTATTTCATCAAGCGCGACCAGATCCTGCAACGCATGCTGATGGCGTCCTCTCCATGAGGAAGGCGGTTCTAGCGGCGCTTGTGCTGGCCGGGTCGGCTGGCAACGCGCTGGCCCTCAGCGATGAAATCCAGGTCTATACCGGCGATGTTGCCCCGCCGGGCGTTTTCAATCTCACCTGGCACAACAATTATACTTTCGACGGCTTGAAGACGCCGGATTTTCCCGCTGGCCTGGTGGATCATCATTCCCTCAGCGGCGTCACCGAATGGGCCTATGGCGTGACGCCCTGGTTCGAGGCGGGGCTTTATCTGCCGCTTTATGCGGTTTCCAGTAACCGCGGCGCTCAGCTCAACGGCTTCAAGCTGCGGACGCTGTTCGTCAACCCCGACAATTCCACCAGCAATTTCTATTATGGGGTCAATTTCGAGTTCAGCTACAATTCGCGCCATTGGGACGCGGACCGGATGACCGGCGAGATCCGGCCGATCCTGGGCTATCGCGGGGACAATTGGAGCCTGACCTTCAACCCCATCCTGGACAATTCCTATCACGGATTCTCGCGGCTGGACTTCGCGCCGGCAACCCGCCTGGATTATACCTTGGCCAAAGGCTGGACCGTGGCGGCGGAGGAGTATGACGATTTCGGCGAGCTGCGCGGCTTTCTGCCCAGGGACCAGCAATCGCATCAGCTTTATGCCGTGATCGACCATGACGCGGGGCCGATATCCATTGAGGCAGGCCTGGGCTTCGGCCTCACGCCGGGCAGCGACAGGCTGACGGCCAAGCTGATCCTGTCCAGCGACCTCAACGGGGACAGCGGGTTGTTCCGTTGATCCGCGCCTAAATGTCCGCGCCGGCCGAAAAATAAACCGGCTTGGAAGCAGCCGCGAGACCCAGATGCTTGATCGCCAGCCGGTGGGCGAGCCGCGCCAGGAGAAAGAAGATCGGGCTGACCAGCAGCGACATGGCGATCACCGCGATGGCGAGCTTGTGGCCGCCGGTTGACAGGGCGCCGGCCGTCAAGCCGGCGCCGGCGATGACGAAGGAGAATTCCCCCACCGGCGACAGGAACAGCGAAGCGGCGAAGGCGGTGTCGAAATTCTTGCCCGCCAGGGTGAGCAGGATGAAATTCAGCAGGGTCTTGCCGCCGGTCACCACCACCAGCGCCGCCGCGATCACCCAGATCTGCTGGATCAGGTAATCCAGGTCGATCAGCAGGCCCACGGACAGGAAGAATACGAACAACAGGATGCTCTGCACCGGCTGGGCCATGGTGAGGGCGCCGCGCCGCAAAGTGGAATGGCCCACCGCCAGCCCGCCCAGAAAGGCGCCCAGCGCCGGCGACAATCCCATCAGACCGGAGGCCGCGGCGGCGGCAAAGCAGATGCCCAGCACGCCCAGGGTGCCGACATCGAAATTCTTGAGCAGATATTCGGAGGCCGGAAAACGGAAGCTCTTGATCTTGTTCAGCACATGGATGAACAGGGCCAGCAGCGCGAAAGCCAGCGCCAGCCTGGCGCCCACGCTAAGCAGCGCCTTGGTCGTCAAGGCCCCGCCCAGGGTGTTGGTGATCAGCAGCAGCGGCACCACGGCCAAGTCCTGGGCCACCAGGATGGCCACCGACAGCCGCCCGGCCGGGGTGTCTTTTTCCTGGGCGTCCTCGATCATCTTCATCGCCACGGCGGTGGAGGAAATGGACAGCATGAAGCCGATCACCACCCCGCCCAAGACTTCGCCATGCACCGCATAGGTGAACAGCGCCACCGAGACGGGAATGACGGTACAGGTCACGGCGGTGATTCCCAGAGCCAGGGGCAGCGACTTGGAGAAAGCCTGCAGCCGCATCTCCATGCCGATGATGAACAACAGCATCAGCACGCCCAACTGAGCCAGGGTCTCGATATTGTCGGAAGTATTGATCAGGCCCACGCCGGTGGGGCCCAGCACCATGCCCACCAGAATGAAGCCCGCCGCGGCGGGCATCCGCAGCCGGTTCATCAACAGGCCGCAGCCCACGGCGGCGGCCAGGAGCAGGGCGAGGGCGGAGAGGGACTGGTGTTCGTGCATGACCTTGTTTCAAGCCGGGTGGAACCGGCGCCGATGATAGGGTCCGGGCGTGGCAAAACCCAACCACCTGGATGGGAAGAGCGCGGCCGGCCTGTCTGACCGTACGCTGGGAGCGTGGCTTTCCCCAGCATCCCCCTTATGATTGCCGGCGGGCAAGGGGTGTCATGGCATTTGGATTTTCACCGCGAACCGTGCGCGGCGCGGTCTGGGGCCTGTGGGGCATCGCGGCCGTGCTGGTGGTGGCGATCACCTGGCGGCTACTGTTCATGGCGCCGCAGGATGGCGGTCAGGAGACTTTTCCCAGCTTGCAAAGCAGCGATGTGGTCAAGGCACCCACCGGCCATGCCTATAGGTATGTCGTGGCGCCCAACATCACCTGGGCGGCAGCGAAAAACGCCGCGGCGAAATATGTCTTTGAGGGCCATAACGGATACCTGGCGACCATCGGCGACAAGGCCGAGTTCGATTTCATCATGGCCAAGGTATTTCCCAATGCCGACGATACCGACACCACCTATCTGGGCGGGCGACAGACCACGCCGGGAGAATGGCGCTGGGTGACGGGGCCCGAAGGCGCGGCCGATGGCGGCAAGGGCACCTTGTTCTGGACCGGCTATGAAAACGGCCATGCCGAAGGCGGGCATTTTTCGGTATGGAATTTCAGCGCCTTTCAGCATGGCGGCAAATGGGACGTGCATCAGGTCTGCTGCGTGACCTTGTTCTCCTATCGCCGCCGCCTGTTCAGCACCTCGCTGGGCAATGGCGACCCGGAGGAGGGTGTGGCGGGGTACTTGGTCGAGTTCAGCGGGTGAGCCAGCGGCGGCGGGCGGCCGGGCAGGGAACCTTAACTGGCCCATAACATTACCTCCCCGATTACAGAGAGGTAACTCATGTCGGTACTCCTGATTATCCTTTTGGTTCTGCTGCTGCTGGGCGGCGGCTTCGGTTTTTCCCGCTATGGCGCGGTGGGCGGCGGCGGCGCCGTCGGCACCATCCTGATCATCATCCTGATCCTCTACCTGCTGGGCGCTTTGCACTGAGCAATTGAACAGGCATCAAAAAAGCGGCGCGATTTCTCGCGCCGCTTTTGCTGTTTCTGAAGCACAAAAGTGAATATCCGCTACCAGCGCAGCAGACGAGGCCCCAGAAGCCCGCCGAT
>JAEKMB010000190.1 GCA_019508105.1 Alphaproteobacteria bacterium | reverse complement strand
CCTTCTTCAAGCCGACGGTGCTGAAGCGCCAGATCATGGCGGTCTATTTCGACAAGAACAACAAGGTGATCGGCGTGCGCCATTACGGCCTGAAGGACGGCCATGTGATCAATTTTGAAACGCGTGAGACCCCGGCGCGCGGCCGCGAGACCACATTCCTGCAGGAATTGCTGAAGGCAACGCCGGGCTCCAGCGCCACCAGCATCCAGGAAACCAACCCCGGCAACGGCGGCGGGCCGATTCCGTAGGCTTGCAAATGTCGCTATAGTCGCCACAACGATAATGGGGCGGGGACATGAAATTCGCGGCGCTTGCTTTTGGCGTGCTGGCGGCCTCGCCGGCATTGGCCGAGCCCCTGCTCCATCCGATGTTCGCCGACCATGCGGTGCTGCAGCGGGACAGGCCGATTCCGGTCTATGGCGCGGCTGCGCCCGGCGCAGACGTCACCGTGCAGATGGGCAGCGCCAAGGTCACGGCGCGGGCCGCCGCGGACGGCCATTGGCGCGCCAGCCTGCCGGCGATGGCGGCCGGTGGCCCCTACACACTGCAGGTTCATAGCGGCGGGCAAAGCGAGGCCGCCAGCGACGTGCTGATAGGCGATGTGTTTCTTTGCACCGGCCAATCCAACATGCAGCTCAGCGTGCGCCGCACCGCCAATGCGGAAAGCGAGATCGCCGCTGCCACCGACAGCGCGGTGCGCGAACTGGCGATAGACCGGGTGCCCAGCGCCGTGCCGCTGGCCGGCTTCACCTCGCCGGTGGCCTGGAAAGTGGAATCGCCGCAGACCGCCGGCGACTTCTCCGGCAGTTGCTTTTACTTCGCCCGTGAGCTGCGCAAACATCAGAAAGTGCCGGTCGGATTGGTGACAGCCGCCTGGGGCGGCACCCGCGATCGCGGCTGGGTCAGTCACCCAAGCCTGCGCAAGCTGGGCTTCTACAATGACGATCTGGACATGCTGGCGCTCTACAGCCGCGATCCCCTGGCGGCGTCGCGCCGCTGGGATGCGGCCTGGGAAAGCTGGTGGCATGCCAACAGCAAAGACAGTCCCTGGAAAGAAGACACTTCATCCTGGGCCGTGGCGCCGAAATATCTGAGGCCATGGGGCGAATGGCCCGCTCTGTCCTTGCCCGAAGGCAGCGCCGAACCGGGCGTGGGGTTCGTCGGCCAGATGTGGCTCTCCACCCATGTCACCCTGACGCCGGCCCAGCCCGCGCAGCCGGCAACCCTGGCGCTGGGGCGCGCCTCGGAAGAAGAGAAAAGCTGGGTCAATGGTGTCGGCATAGGCGGCAGTTCGCTGGAGCCCGATGCGCGCCATGTGCTGCCGCGCGGATTGCTGCATGCCGGCGACAACACCATCACTCTCAACATCTTTTGCAGTTGGAAGAATTGCGGCCTGAGCGGGCCGGCTTCAACGCGCGCCATCCTGCTGGGCGATGGCAGCAAAGTGCCGCTGGATCAGCCCTGGCGCTACAAGCCGATTGAGAGACTGATCGCGCCGCAGCTTCCCTGGGGGCCGATGCATGGCATCGGTCTGCAATATAATGGCATGATCGCGCCGATCGGGCCTTATGGCTTCAAGGGCGCGATCTGGTACCAGGGCGAGTCCAACCTTTATTTCGCCAAGACGTATCAGGCGACCTTAAGCGCCCTGATGGCGGACTGGCGGACGCAGTTCGGCGCTGGTTTGCCCTTTTTGATCGTCCAGATTCCCGATTATGGGCCGATCCCGACCCAGCCGGTGGAATCGCTTTGGTCGGAGGTGCGCGAAGCCCAGCGCAAGACCGTGGAGGCTGATGCCAATGCGGCACTCGTGGTGACGTTCGATATCGGCGATCCCAAGAACCTGCATCCGCCTAACAAGCAGGAGATCGGCCGCCGCCTGGCCATCGCCGCGCGCCACCAGATCTATGGTGAGGCCATCGCCCCTTCCGGCCCGCGCGTGGTGTCGGCGCGGCGCGAGGGCAATGCGGTGACGGTGTCGTTCAAGGACGTGACTGGCGCCCTGGCCGCCTATAACGGCCCGCCCAACGCCTTTGAGCTGTGTGATGCGCAGTCCTGCCGTTGGGCGCAGGCCCTGCCGGCCGGCGGTTACGTCACCTTGCCCAATGCCGGAAGCGCCACACGGCTGCGCTATTGCTGGGGCGACAGCCCGGTTTGCACCCTGACGGATGCCTCCGGCCTGCCGGCAGGACCGTTCGAACTGCCGATCCAATAGGCCACGGATGACCTTCGTGGGCCGGTGGCGGTGTTTCGGGAACCCGGCAGGCTTTCACCCGTTTTCGCCCGAACGGCGGGACGGCCCGCCGTGTGGGCGGCGCTCGCACCGCTTTCCGGTATTCAAGGGCCTTGCATTGTCTTTCACCTTGGCATGTTGGCGGCAGTAGCAGGCGCCGGCAGGGCCTTGCCGCTTATGCGCTCACCTGACCTCTGGAGGTTTCCCATGCATCACCTGAAAATCTTGGCCCTCTCCACTTTGTTGGGATTGGCGGCCCTGCCGGCCCAGGCCGCGGATTGGAGTGCGGTGGCGCAGGCGCTGGGCAAAAGCGGCACGGAGATGCCGGGGAATGTGTACCGCGTGGGCCTGCCGCGCAGCGATCTGCATGTCGTGCGCGAAGGCATTGAGATCAAACCCAGCTTTGCGCTGGGCTCCTGGGTGGCGTTTGCGCCCATGGGCAATCAGGCCATGGTGATGGGCGATCTGGTGCTGACCGAGGATGAGGTTGAGCCGGTGATGAAAGCGGTCCTGGATGGCGGGTTGCAGGTCACGGCGCTGCACAACCATATCTTCAAGGCGGCGCCTGCCACCTTTTACATGCATATCGGCGGGATGGGCGAGGCAACCGCCATTGCCCGGACCATTCACGGCGCCCTGGCATTGAGCAAGACCCCCTTCACTGCCCCGCCCGCGCCGGCGACCCCTCCGCCGATCGACCTGGACACCGCCGCCATAGACGCGGCCCTGGGCGCCAAAGGCATGATCGCGGGCGGCGTCTATCAGGTGGGAGTGCCCCGCGCCCAGCCCGCCAAGGCCATGGGCCTGGAGGTTTCAGGCCCCTTGGGCGGCGCCGAATCCATCAACTTCCAGCCGCTGGGCGGCGGCAGGGCCGCCATCACCGGGGACTTCATCCTGGTGGCAAGGGAAGTCAGTCCGGTAATCAAGGCGCTGCGCAGCAACGGCATAGACGTAACCGCCATTCACAATCATATGCTGGATGACAATCCGCGCATGTTCTTTGTTCATTTCTGGGCGCAGGATACGCTGCCCAAGTTGCTCACCGGTTTGAAGGCAGCCCTGGCGGAAGTGGCCGTCAAGAAGAGCTGAAACAAAGATTCGAGGGGAAATATGTCCGAGGCCACCGATCCCCGCCCGCCCCGCAATGGCTGGCGCACTTTTGTCATTGTCATACTTTCCGCGCTGCTGCTTGCCGCGGTCGGCTTTTACTTTGCGGTTCTTCCCGGCTTCTCAGTGGCTCGCAACGAACCGTCAAAGCTGGAAGTGGGTTTCGCCACCTTCATGCTGAAGCACAGTGTGCCGGCAGCCGACGCGGCCAGGGTCAACCCCCTCAACGCCCAGCCCGATGCTGCCAATATCCGCGCCGGAGAGCAGCTCTATCTCAGCAAATGCGCAATATGCCACGCCCATGACGGCGGCGGCCGCAGCGAGATCGGCGGCGGCAACTTCCCGCGGCCACCGGTGCTCAGGACACTCGCCCCGTCGCTATCAGACGGAGAGATTTTCTATCATATCCGCAACGGCATCCGAAACACGGCCATGCCTGCGTGGAATTTCCCCGATCGCCAGGTATGGCAGCTTGTGTCCTATATCCGGCACTTGCCCGTCACAGCCGGGACCAAACCGGAAGAGCTGGCAGCCCAGCAGACCTCCGCTGTTGCCGGGGCCCATTATGTAGGTTCCAAGGCCTGCCAGAGTTGTCATCAGGAAACCTACGCCCGCTGGGCCAAGACCCGCATGGCCAATATCGTGCGCGATCCACGCGTCCATCCTGAGGCTTTTGCGGCAGACCCCGCGACCGCGCCGGAAGAGCTGCGATTCTCCAAAGAGGATGTTGCCTTCGTTTATGGCAGCAAGTGGAAACAGCGTTATTTCAGGAAAGCTGGCGACACCTATGTGCCGTTGCCGGTGCAATACAATATCGCGACAAAAAAATGGTCCAAATATCACGTCGCGGATGGCACCGATTGGTGGGCCGTCCATTATCCCGATCCCAAAGGGGACAATTCAGCGCGCCCCACCGCGCCTCTGTGTGATGGCTGCCATTCCGTGAATTTCAACATAGATGCCAAGCGGCCTTCCGAATGGAATGTAGGTTGCGAGCAGTGCCATGGCGCCGGCTCTACCCATGTCGCCAATCCGATTGCCGCAACCATCCTCAATCCGGCGCGGCAGAATTTCGTGCAGGCCAACGACACCTGTATCCAGTGCCACAGCCAGGGGCAGCCGCTGAACAATGTGCCGATCAAGGGCCAATATTACGACTGGCCCGTGGGTTATCATCCCGGCCTGATGCTCGCAGATTACTGGAAGCTGGAACCGCACAAGCTGGGTGAGACCAGCTTCACACATTTCCCCGATGGCACCGCCCACAAGAACAGGATGCAGGGCAACGATTTTGTGCAAAGCCTGATGTATAACCGCGGCGTTACCTGCTTCTCCTGCCACGATCCACACGGCACCGAGAATGACGCGCTGCTGAGAAAGCCGGCGAACGAGATCTGTGCCACCTGTCATAGCCCGAACAGTCAGAACGGGCCGCACACGGCGAGTATCGAGGAGCACACCCATCATAAGGCGGACAGCCCCGGCAGCCAGTGTGTGTCTTGCCACATGCCAAAGATTCTTCCGCAACTGCCGGGTGGACCCTTCGTCTCCACACACACTTTCCGCTTTGTCACGCCGCAGCAAACCGAAGAAGAGAAGATTCCGAACGCCTGTAACACTT
>JAEKMB010000189.1 GCA_019508105.1 Alphaproteobacteria bacterium | reverse complement strand
TGGCGGAGTGGAACGCGAAAAAGGCCAGCCTGGAACGGGGTCAGAATCTCGCTACCGCCTTGCTGGATTCCAGCGTCAATCAGCTTGCCGATGCGCAGATCCGCCTGGACGCGGCGCTCGAAAGCGCCAAGGACGCGCCCGACGTTCACGCCGCGGAAAGCGAGACCGAACGGGCCCGCGGCACCTCCGAAGGCGCCCGCGCCGCCGCGACCGCCGCCCGCGCCCGTTTCCATGACGCCGAAGCCGCCGAAGCCGCCGCCCGCACCCCTCTGGAAGCGGCTGAGCATGAAGTGCAGCGCCTCTCCGCCGAGGTGAAGGCGCTGGGCGAACTGCTCCATCCCGAAGGCGAAGGCCTGTTCCCGCCGCTGGTGGATGCGGTGACGGTGCAGTCCGGCTACGAGGCCGCGCTGGCCGCCGCCCTGGGCGATGATTTGCAGGCACCGTTGGACAATTCCTCGCCGCATCATTGGCGCGATCTGGGCCGGTTCGATTTCGATCCTGAGTTGCCCCCTGGCACCAAGCCGCTGGGCGATTTCGTCAAAGCCCCCGGCGCGCTGGCCCGCCGCCTGGCCATGACCGGGCTTGTGTTCCCCGACCAGGGCGCAGGGCTGCAAAGCCAACTCAAGCCCGGCCAGCGCCTGGTATCGGCGCGCGGCGATCTGTGGCGCTGGGACGGTTTCATCGCCTCGGCCGATGCGCCCTCTGCGTCCGCGATCCGTCTGTCGCAGCGCAATCGCCTCACCACCTTGGAAGCCGAAGCCGAGCAAGCGCGGACCCTGCGCGCCGCTCGCTTCAGCGAATATTCCGCCGCCAAGGAGGCGCGCGAGGCCGCACGCGAAGCCTTGCGCGAAGCCGAAGCCCAGGAACGCGCCGCCGAACAGGCTTTGATCGGCACCCAGGACCAGGCCAACCGCGCCGCCCGCGCCGCCGCCGAACGCGCCAGCCAGCTTGCCTCGCTGGAATCGGAAATCCGTCGCCTCACCCAGTCGGTGGACGCGGCCGAAGAGTCCCGCCGCCAGGCCATTGCCGGACTGGAAGAACTGGGTGACGGCGTTGCCCTGAACCAGCAGGTGGCAGAAGTGCGCGGCCGGACCGCCGATGCCCGCATCAAGGCCGGCGAAGCGCGCGGCGCGCTGGAAGGCCTGCGCCGCGAAGGCGAAGCCCGCCAGCGACGGCTTGCCACCATCACCGATGAGCAGACCCGTTGGAATGCGCGCAAGGCCGATGCCCGCACCCATGTCGCCGAACTGGTGCGCCGCCAGGAAGAATTGACCGGGGAACTATCCACCGCCGAAGAGGTGCCGCAAGCGATCGCCCAGAAGCGCAATGCCCTGCTGGATGCCATCGCCACGGCCGAAACCGCGCGCAATGAAGCCAGCGACGCCCGCCAACAGGCCGAGACATTGCTGACCGAGGCCGACAAGCAGGCCAAGGCCGCCGATCAGGCCCTGTCCGCGGCGCGCGAGGAACGCGCCCGCGCCCAGGCTTTGTCGGAAGCTGCCGCCCAGCGGATCGAGGAACTAAAGACCCGCATCCAGGACGAATTGGAATGCGCCCCACAGGATTTGGCCGAACGTGCCGAGATCAAGGAGGGCGAGGAATTGCCGCCTCTGGATCAGGCGGAAAAGCGCGTCGAGCGGCTGAAGAACGAGCGCGAACAGCTTGGCGGTGTCAATCTGCGGGCCGAGGAAGAAGCGGTCGAACAGGAAACCCGCCTCACCACTCTCACCGCTGATCGCGACGACCTGACCGGCGCCATCGACCGGCTGCGCCGCGGCATCCAGAGCCTGAACAAGGAAGGCCGCGAACGCCTCTTGGCCTCCTTCGAGAAGGTCAATGCCAACTTCAAGGAGCTTTTCACCAAGCTGTTCGAAGGCGGCGAAGCCAAGCTCACCTTCACCGAATCCGAGGACCCGCTGGAAGCGGGGCTGGAGATCTTCGCCCGCCCGCCGGGCAAGCGGCTGCAGAGCCTTGCCCTGTTGTCGGGCGGCGAACAGGCCCTGACCGCCATGGCGCTGATCTTTGCGGTGTTCCTGGTGAACCCCGCCCCGGTCTGCGTGCTGGACGAAGTGGACGCGCCGCTGGACGACGCCAATGTCGAGCGTTTCTGCAACATGCTGAACCGCATGGCGGAGATGTCGGGCACCCGCTTCCTGGTGATCACCCACCATGCCCTGACCATGAGCCGGATGGACCGGCTGTTCGGCGTCACCATGGCCGAGCGCGGCGTCAGCCAGCTGGTCTCGGTGTCGTTGGCAGAAGCCGAGAAGATCGCGGCGGAGTGATTCCCGGGTTAAGCGCCTAAACCGCCTTGGCGTTTTGCCGCGCCTGCGATTTTCCCTTTTGTATCAGCTATTTGAACGTGTCTGACATTCTTGACACCCCAAGGGGCCGACCATATGGTCCGCCCGCCTTCGACGCGCCGGAGGCCCGGTTTTGGCGGCTTTTCGGACTTTGGGAGACGGTTTTGACGGCTCCAGACCCGCAACGATTGACCGATCTGGGCAAGCGGCTCGACGAACTCCAGACGAAGCAGGCGGCAGGGTCCAAGCGCCCGCCACCGAACCAGTCGGGGATCGCGTTCCGCTTCGCCACCGAACTGGTTGCGGCGCTGATTGTGGGGGGCGGCCTGGGATGGGGCATCGACTGGCTTTGCGGCCATTTCGGTTTCCACACCCGGCCGGCCTTTCTGATTTTGTTTTTCGTGCTGGGCGCAGCCGCGGGGATCCGCAATGTGATGCGCGCGGCCGCCGACATTAACGCCGAGATCGCGAATACGCGGTCCGACAAGGAGAATGGTTCGTGAATCTGAACCCGATGGAGCAGTTCGCCATCAAGCCGATCTTCGGCCTGGACAAGCCTTTGCTCCACATCGGCGGCCATCCCATCTTTTTCACCAACCAGGCGCTGCTGATGGTGATTGTCGCCGTCGCTTCCACCCTGTTCCTGACCTTTGCCGTCAAACCGAACCGGTTGGTGCCGACCCGCGGCCAGTCCATGGCCGAGATGTCTTATGAGTTCGTCGCCAACATGATCCATACGGCGACCGGCGAAGACGGGCTGAAATTCTTCCCTGTGGTGTTCACGCTGTTCATCTTCGTGTTGTGCAGCAACTTCTTCGGCATGATTCCGGGCAGCTTCACCGTCACCAGCCAGATCGCCGTCACTCTGGCGCTGGCCTGTTTTGTGATCGGAATGGTGATCGTCACCGGCTTCGTCAAGCATGGCATCGGCTTCCTCAAGCTGTTCGTGCCGCATGCCCCCTGGTACCTGCTGATCCTCTTGATCCCCATCGAGGTGATCTCGTTTCTCACCCGCCCCATCAGCCTTTCGGTGCGTCTGTTCGCCAACATGCTGGCGGGCCACACCATGCTGGCGGTGTTCGGCGGCTTTGTCGTGGCGCTGGGCAGCGCCGGCGGCATCCTGTCGGTCCTGTCCATCGCGCCCATGCTGCTGATCGTGGCGATCATGCTGCTGGAACTGCTGGTGGCGTTTCTGCAGGCCTACGTCTTTGCCATCCTCACCTGCATCTATCTCAACGAAGCACTTCATCTCCACGATCACCACTAACTCTTAAAAGGAACGGAAAAATGGAACCTGCAGCTGCAAAAATGATTGGTGCGGGCCTTGCCTGCATCGCCCTGGTCGGCGCCGGCATCGGCATCGGCAACGTGTTCGGCAGCTATCTGTCGGGCGCGCTGCGCAATCCGGGCGCGGCCGCGACCCAGACCACCAACCTGCTGCTGGGCTTCGCCCTGTGCGAAGCGACCGGGCTGTTCGGCCTGGTCATCGCGCTCCTGATCCTGTTCGCGTTCTAAGAGCCGGACATGGCTGAAGCGCCCGCAACATCCGAAACGACGGGAGTCCCGGCCAAGCACGAGGCCGCGGGCTTTCCGCCGTTCAAGACGGAAACCTTTCCCAGCCAGTTGTTCTGGCTGGCGATCACCTTCGGGTTTCTGTTCACGGTGTTGTGGCGCGCCGCAGGCCCCAAGATCAACGCGGCCATCACCAACCGGCGCAGCACGATCAATGGCGCCATCGCCGAGGCCGGCAAGGCCAAGGCCGACGCCGAAGCGGCGCAGGCCGGCTATGAAGCGGCCCTGGCCGGCGCCCGCGCCAGAGGCAATGCCCTGGCCGAGCAAACCCGCCAGACCTTGAATGCGGAGATCGCCAAAGCCAAGGCGGACGCCGACACCAGGGCGGCGCAGGCCATGGCCGCGGCCGAGGCCCGCATCGCCGGCACCCGGGAAAGCGCCAAGGCGCATGTGAAGACGGCGGCGCGCGATGCCGCCATCGCCATTGTCGAGCGGCTGACCGGCGACAAGGTCTCGGCCGAGGACGCCACCGCGGCGCTGGGGAATTGACATGGAAATGCTGAAGGAACCGGAATTCTGGGTTGCCATCGGCTTTCTGCTGGTGATCGCCCTGCTCGTCTGGAAGGGCGTGCCCGGCATGATCGGCAAGATGCTGGACCAGCGCGCCGCAGTGATCGCCGCCGAGTTGGAAGAAGCCAAGCGGTTGCGTGCCGAGGCGGCCGCCCTGCTGGCCGATTACCAGAAGCGTGCCGCCGGCGCCGAGGCCGAAGCTAGGCTGATCGTGGAAGCCGCCAGCGCCGAAGCGACCCAGTTCGAGAAAGACTCCCGCATCGCGCTGGAGGCCCAGATCGCGCGCCGCGCCGCTGCCGCCCAGGACAAGATCGCCCAGGCCGAAGCCGCCGCCCTCAACGAAATCCGCGGCCTGGCCGCAGACGGCGCCGTGAGCGCCGCCCAGAAGCTGATCGCCGCCCGCCTGGACGAAAAGCGCGCCGCCGGCCTGATCGCCGACAGCATCAAGGGCGTGGGCGAGAAGCTCAACTAAAACTGCGCATCACGGTTCGACGGTCGCGCGGTCTGTTGTCACGGCTGCCTTGCCGCCTTCAGAAACGTTTCTTCAGCCTTGCCATCGCTGGCATTGCAGTACGTATCA
>JAEKMB010000188.1 GCA_019508105.1 Alphaproteobacteria bacterium | reverse complement strand
GTGGCTGGTCCACAAGCCGGGCACCAGATGGCGGACATGCCCATGAGGGGCATATTCGGTTCCTATCCCATGAACCGCGATGCCTCCGGTACGGCGTGGCAGCCGGACGATGCGCCCCATGGCGGCATTCACGCCATGGCGGGCGACTGGAGCCTGATGGGTCACCTGTCTTTGTCAGGCGTGTACAGCATTCAGGGCGGACCGCGGGGCGACGAGAAAGTATTTCCCGCCGGTATGGTGATGGGCTCGGCGCGGCGCGATTTCGCAAGTGGCGATACGCTTAATTTCCGCGCGATGCTTAGCCCTGACCCTTTCATGGGGCGGCGCGGCTATCCGCTGCTCCTGGCGAGCGGCGAAACCGCCGATGGCGTCAGTCATCTGGTGGACCGGCAACATCCGCATGACCTGGTGATGGAACTGGCGGGGAGCTACAGCCACAAGCTGAGCGAGCAGACTGCGGCCTTCCTGTACCTGGGCTATCCGGGTGAGCCCGCGCTAGGGCCGTCGGCTTTCATGCATCGTGCCTCGGCGATGGACAATCCCGCCGCGCCGATCAGCCATCACTGGTTGGATTCCACGCATATCACGTTCGGCGTCGCGACAGCCGGACTGGTGCTGAACGACTGGAAGTTGGAAGTGTCGCAATTTACTGGACGCGAGCCGGACCAGCGCCGCTTCGGCTTCGACCATCCGCGAATGGATTCCACATCGGCGCGGGTGACATACAATCCGGATGAACATTGGTCTCTGCAGACATCCTGGGGACATCTGAACAGTCCCGAACAGCTTGAGCCACTGGAAGACGAGACGCGGTACACCGCCAGTGCCACCTATTTCACCGTACTGGGTGGTGAAAGTTCGGTGGCGGCGACCCTGGCATGGGGATTGAAGAATCTTTCCAGCGGCACGAGGCTGAACGCGCTGCTGGCGGAGGCTGAATACAAGCCCGCCGACCTCTGGACGGTTTTTGCGCGCGCCGAATGGGAAGAGAATGCCGAGTTGGTGGCGGGGCGGGTTGTGCAGGCGGGCGAAGTGTCGCTGGGAGTTGTGCGCGATTTCCAGCTCGACGATCACTGGAAATTTGGCGTGGGCGGTCTGTACGCTTTCGATATGACTCCGAGCCGAGCGGGATATGGCAATGCGCCGCACGGGGCGATGGCTTTCGCACGGCTAATCGTCGAGTAAGTTTACCCCAGCAAATCGCCATCAAGGAAAACGTCTCATGATCAGCGGACGCATGTCGCGCCGGCTTCTCCGCCATCACTTGCCTATTGGGCTTCTCACCTTGGGGGGCGCCGGGTTGCTTTACGCTAGCCGGGATTACAGGGACGTAATCACACGGTTGAGTTTCGCGAGCGCCTACCCAGCACTGCTCCTGGTCGGCCTGAGTCTAATGATCGGACCCTGGAAGTTGCTCAAGCGGCGGCGTGGCGCGGCGATCTCAATGGATCTTCGGCGCGACATCGGTATCTGGGCTGGGCTCGCCAGCGTCTTTCATGCCGTAATCGGTAATTTCGAGCATCTGCGCGGGCGCCCTTGGCTTTATTACATTTATGAGAACTGGCAGGACAAACACGTCCAGCCTTTTCGCCACGACGAGTTTGGGCTAGGCAATTTCACTGGCCTGTTCGCGGCTTTAATCCTGCTCGCCCTGCTCGCGACATCGAATGATGTCTCCTTGCGAAAGCTGGGTACGCCCGGCTGGAAGCAATTGCAGCGGTGGGTTTATGGCGCCTTCGCTCTATTGGCAGTCCACACCTTCACTTATCAGTGGGTGATCAAAAAGCCCAACCTACCCTGGATAATGTTGGCCTTTGCGGCCATCGCCACTACGGGAGTGCTACAATATCTAGGCTATGAGCGGCGCAAGGCCGGAAGCCACCGTTGATAGGCTTCGTCGGAATGTCCGCTATTGGCGCAAAGCAGACATTAAGCCGACCGGGGGAAGGCCAGAGTTACTGACCCAAAGCTGACATTAGCCCCCAAAGAGAGCGCGGGAACCCAATTCGCCCTACGGGCTGAGTTTGACTCCCAGGACCATGAGGCACAGGTTCGCTCGACTGCCCTATGCGTGTCGGTCGGAAGGTCACCATGCCAGCCAATGCATTCGAGCCGTGGACCATCACCGAGAACATCGCGAGATTTGAAGCGCTGTTAGACGTTGAAGTTGATCTGGAAAAACGCAAGACATTGATAGCGCTTTTGGCCGAGGAAACCGGAAAACTCGGGTCCACATCCGATTACCCATTCAGAAGCTGGCGGGGTTTGTCCCGAGGCTGATCGCTTTCCGCCATCTATCTGAACGGCCCACATTAGCTGTTACCATAAGGAGAGGAACATGGCCCTTACCGAAGCTTCTGGCTATGGAGCGGTCGCCAAGATTTTGCACTGGCTGATCTTCATTCTGCTGGCGGTACAATACGCCATCGGCTCGATCATGCCTCATATCGGCCGCGAAACACTGGATGAAGGGTGGGTGTCCTGGCATTTCTCGGTGGGCGCAGCGATCCTGCTCTTCATCGTCATTCGCCTGGGGTGGCGGCTACTGCATCCGGTGCCGCAGCTCGAAACCCTGGCGCCGTGGGAAAAGCTTCTCTCCGGTATAACCCATTGGGCGCTCTATCTACTGGTGCTGGCCATGACCATCCTGGGCTGGGCGGCAACCAATTCGCGCGGTTGGGATGTCAAGCTGTTCGGCCTCGTTACTCTGCCCCCACTCGCACCCAAGGGGTCGAAGTGGGGACATGAATGCGGCGACATCCACAACATTCTGGTTTATGTGCTTTTTGGTTTCATCGTCCTGCATGTGACTGCCGCGCTGTATCACTATTTCGTCAAGCACGACCGGGTCGTGGCCCGCATGCTGCCGGGGCGCTAGCTGCCGCGGTTTGCTGTGCTTGCCCAAAGTAGGAATGTCTGCTTTTGGCGCGAAGCGGACGTTGGCTGACCAGGGCGGAATGGCAGCGTTTGACCCAAAGCAGACATTGCAACTGGCGCATTACTGCTAAGTACGGCGAATCGTTCGCCCCCCACTGAAATGCATAAAGCCCGCCGGCATCACCGGCGGGCCTTAGTAATCGCAAAAATCTACTAGAGGTCTTTGCGAATGGCGTCTTTTACGCCGCCGATAGCGCTTTCGACTTTGCCTGTTGCCTTATCGAGCGTGCCTTCGGCCTGGAGCTTGGTGTCGCCGGTGACTTTGCCAGCCGCCTCCTTGATGGAGCCTTTCGCCTGGTCGGCAGCGCCGTTGATGCGATCTTTATCCATTAGAGTTCCTTTCGGGATGAGATCAGGAAACTCGACGGAGAACCGTCCGTTCCCTTGCGTCGATAGGCATCAAGGAGCCTTGCGATTTTAGAATGCGGCGATGCAGCAAATGCGCCGTAGCGACCGGCACCAATATCGTCCCTTAGCAACGAAGTTTGCGCAGCTTGCAAACGAATAGCGCATTTCGCGGAACGTCTGGGGTGGAGGAGGGTTAGTGCAATGCATTCCCCGGGAGCTGCTTGTGCGGTCACGGCGGACACATCTTCAAAAGGACAGCCTCGATGAGTACAATTCTGATTATCGTGCTTGTGGTTTTGCTTTTGGGCGGCGGCGGTTTCTGGGGGCGTGGCCGCTATTGGTAGGCTAGCAACTCCGACCGCCTTTCTGATTCAGACGAGTATCAGAAGCACCCGCCCCACGCGGCCGGCGCACTTAAGGAAGAACAATTCTTGGCCGTCAAGAAGGCCGACCTGGCTACCAACATTCGGTCAGCATGAATGTCCGCTTTTGGCGCAAAGCGGTCCTTGGACTACGTCCGATGAAAGGAAAAGTCAGTTGGTTAAGGACTGATGCTGCCTTTCCTAAAGGGGCGAAGGACTTCAAAAACGCACCTGGACTCCAAAACCCAATGCGCTGCCTTCATCGGCGTTCGGTGCGAATAGACCGAACGCACCGGAACGATGGTCGTATCGGATGGTGGCCGCGAAATTTGGACTGAGTGAGACTGCAATCTGGGTGCCGACATAGTTCAACCAAGGATTTCGGCGGAAATTGATCGGGCTGCCGTGCCATGTCCCTGTTGGAATAACGGGCGGATTTTCGGCCCACGATGGTCCGGTAAAGCCGCTGATGGCGACCGGCAGTGCCAGAAACTCGAAATCGTATCTGACGCCAACGCCTAAGTTGAGGGTTGTTTCGTCACCCTTGGCGACCTGCCGCATGACACCGCCTTCACCCACAAATGTGAAGTCGGAGCCCAGCGGTGCCAAGTCGCGGCTCAGCGCTATGCCGATCTGGCTCCCGTCCGGGTGGTAGTGTCCGTGCAGGAAAATCTGCGTCGTGTTGAGCCGCGTAATGGTACCGCCGTACACAGCAGCACGCCAGACCGTTCCCTGCGCTGCGGCCACACCTGGAAACAGCAGGAGCAGGAAAAGGCAAGGATAGCGGAGCATCGGCGACCTAAATGATGCCGACAACCCGGCATTGGCTGTAATGCACGGAAAGGCTTATCGCTCCCAGAAGGGGGCAGTGAGGGGAAGTGCGCGCCCCTTTCGTCCATTAGCGTCGTGAGCCTTGCCTAGTTGCTGCAAAGGCTAGGAGCAGGCCCCACACCACTCCTGATCGCGACTTGCCAAGGCAAAGCCTTCCACACATGGCGCAAGCGGACATCGGGCTAATCGGCGCTGAATGACCGCTTTTGGCGCATAGCGGACATTGCGAGAACCGGCAACTAACGGCTGTTGAATCTAGTGCGCCTACTGGCCGCCACCTGGCCGAAAGGGGCGTCCTGCAGAATTAAATGATCGAATATCTCCCCTGTGCGTTTCTGCACCAAGCGCTGAAAACGGGTGGCATTCTGCCACCAGCCCGCCTGGCAAATGCGATTGGGTGATTTCATGAGATCTCTTGTTGTTTCGTCCGCTGTTGCCATTCTGATTTTTGCCGCGCCCGCAGCATTGGCGCAGCCAGATAATCGCGGCGGCGGAAAGCAT
>JAEKMB010000187.1 GCA_019508105.1 Alphaproteobacteria bacterium | reverse complement strand
GATGGCCATGCCGTGACGATTCCCGGCCGAGACCACATGTCAGCGGTGGGGGACAGGAAGACCCGCCAGGCTGTCATCGCCTTCTTCGGTTGAAGGAACCTATCCCGGCGTACAATCGTTCTCTTGTGCGGGCGGCATCCAGGCTTGTGTTGCCGCCGCGTATTTTACATCGTGTTGCCGAGTTCGTCAGTGTACTGAGTAATAATTTCAACGGGGGCGTTGGAGCGTCCAATGCGGTTGGATTTTGCACGAGTACGTTTTGGTACTAAAAAAAGCGTAGGTTTTCCGGCTCTTATCGCTATTTTCTGTTCTGCTGTGACGCGCGATTCAACTTGGCGCAATGGCAGCGGGTGGGGGGTCCTTCCGCACATCTTTGTTGAGTTGGCGATATGTTAGAAGCGCATGCCCGCGCCGGGATACGCAACCGGATTTTGCACAAGATCGGCCTTGAAGACTGGCATCTGATCGGGCCTCAGCTCGAACCGGTCACCCTGAAAGAACGCCAGGTCATCGAAGTCCCCGCCAAGCCGATCACCCATGCCTATTTCCTGGAAATCGGCGTGGCATCCGTGGTGGCGGTGGACGCCGAGGATCACCGCATCGAAGTCGGCGTCATCGGTTATGAAGGCGTTACCGGCGTGCCCTTGATCATGGGCGACACCAGAGCCCAGCATTCCACCTATATGCAGATCGGCGGGAGCGGCCACCGTATTCCCGCCGAGGCGCTCCGTGCGGCCATCGAAAAAAGCGAGTCCTTGCGCAGCCTGATGCTGAAATCGGCGCAGGGCTTCATGATCCAGACGGCGCAGACCGCGCTGGCAAACGGTCGCGCCAAGCTGGAGCAGCGGTTGGCGCGCTGGCTCTTGATGGCGCATGACCGCATGACCAGCGATGCGGTGCCGCTGACACATGAATTCCTGGCGGTGATGCTGGGAGTGCGCCGGGCCGGCGTCACTGTGGCGATCCATGGCTTTGAACGGCGCGGTCTGGTGACGACACGGCGCGGCCAGCTCACCATCGTCAACCGCGCCGGGATCGAGCAGATCGCCGGCAGCTTCTACGGCACACCGGAAGCCGAATTGAAGCGGCTCTTGGACAGCAAATAAGACTCGCCTTGTGGGCTTGGTACATGGTTTGTTCTCGCCATGCTACCCCTTCCGTTTCAGGACTGGTTCGCCGCGCGCGGCTGGACCGCGCGGGCCCATCAGCTGGCGCTGGTGGAGCATGCGGCGCGGGGTGAAAGCGTGCTGCTGGTGGCGCCCACCGGCGGCGGCAAGACCTTGGCAGGCTTCCTGCCCAGCCTGATCGATCTGGCCAGCGCGCCCAAACGCGCCCGCAAGCGCGGATTGCACACCCTCTATATCTCGCCGCTCAAGGCGCTGGCAGTGGACGTGGCACGCAACATGGATACCCCCATCGCGGAGATGGCATTGCCGGTGACGGTGGAGACCCGGACCGGCGACACGCCGCTGGCGCGGCGCCAGCGCCAGCGCCACAACCCGCCGGACATGCTTTTGACCACGCCCGAGCAGCTCAGCCTGCTTTTGGCCCATCCCCGCGCGCCCCAGATGTTTGAAAATCTGCGCACCGTGGTGCTGGACGAACTGCATGCTCTGTACAATTCCAAGCGCGGTGACCTTTTGGCTTTGGGGCTGGCGCGGCTCCAGACCCTGGCGCCCGGCCATCGCCGCGTCGGCCTGTCGGCGACGGTGAAGGATCCGGCGCCGCTGCAGCGTTTTCTGGTGCCGCAGCCGGCAAATGGCGAGGCGCTGTCGGCTCTGGTCATCGCCCAGGGCGGCGCCAAACCCCAGATCGAGATCAGCACTTCGGATTCCTATGTGCCTTGGGCGGGCCATCTGGCGCGCCATGCCATGCTGGATGTGATGATGGCGATCCAGACCGCCAAAACCGCGCTGGTGTTCGTCAACACCCGCAGCCAGGCCGAGCGCACTTTCCAGGAATTGTGGGCGATCAACGACAACAACCTGCCCATTGCCCTGCATCACGGCAGCCTGGCGCTGGAACAGCGCCGCAAAGTGGAAGCGGCCATGGCCAAGGGGAACTTGCGTGCCGTGGTCTGCACTTCGACCCTGGACTTAGGGATCGACTGGGGTGCGGTAGACAAGGTGATCTGCATCGGGGCGCCCAAGGGCGCCGCGCGGCTGGTGCAGCGCATCGGCCGCGCCAATCACCGGCTGGATGAGCCCAGCGCCGCGCTGCTGGTGCCGGCCAACCGCTTTGAGGTGCTGGAATGCAACGCCGCCCGCGATGCCGTGCTGGCGGGCGAACTGGACGGCGAGCGGCTGAAGCTGGGCGGGCTGGACGTGCTGGCCCAGCACATATGGGGCACGGCCTGTGCCGCGCCCTTCGATCCCGCTGCCCTGTTCGCCGAAGTGCGTGCCGCGGCGCCTTACGCCCATCTCACGCGGCAGGATTTCGATGCCGTGGTGGATTTCGTTGCCACCGGCGGCTACGCCCTGCACGCCTATGACCGCTATGCGCGTCTGCGCAGGACCGAAGACGGCAAGCTGCGCCTGGCCCATCCGCGCCTGGCCCAGGAGTACCGTCTCAATGCCGGAGTGATCGTGGAAGATCCCATGGTGGAGGTGCGGCTGCAGGGCAAAGGCAAGCCGGCCGGCGCCGGCGGACGCAAGCTGGGCGAGCTGGAGGAATATTTCATCGAGCAGCTTTCGCCCGGCGATACGTTCGTCTTTGCCGGCCAGGTGGTGCGCTTTGAGGGCCTGCGCGAGACCGGCGCCTTTGTCACCAAGACCAATGATCCGGACGCGGAAATTCCGAGCTATAATGGCGGCAAGTTTCCACTTTCCACTTTCCTGGCGCAGCGGGTGCGCGAGATGGTGTCGGCGCCCGAGCGCTGGCACAGTTTGCCCGAGCCGGTACAGGAATGGCTGAAAATCCAGGAATGGCGCAGCGTCATCCCGGCGCCCGGCCAGCTCCTGGTCGAGAGTTTTCCGCGCGGCAATCGCCATTACCTGGTCTGTTATCCCTTTGAGGGGCGGCTGGCGCACCAGACCTTGGGAATGCTGCTGACCAGGCGGCTGGAACGGGCGCGGCTGCATCCCATTGGCTTTGTCGCCAATGAATATGCGCTGGCGGTGTGGGCCGCCAAGGACATGGGCGGCGCCGACATGGACGCGCTGTTCGACCAGGACATGCTGGGCGACGACCTGGACAGCTGGCTGGCCGATTCCAACATGTACAAGCGCACCTTCCGCAACTGCGCCATCATTGCCGGCCTGATCCAGCGCCGCTTTCCCGGCAAGGAGAAAAGCGGCAGGCAGGTGACATTTTCTTCAGACCTTATTTACGACGTTCTCAGGGAACATGAGCCCGACCATGTGCTGCTGCGCGCTACCTACCAGGATGCGGGAACCGGTCTTCTGGATATTGCACGGCTGGGCGACATGCTGGCGCGGGTGAAAAAAAGAATCGTCACACGGCGGCTGGACCGGGTATCACCGCTGGCAGTGCCCGCTTTGCTGGAGATCGACCGCCAGACGGTTGCAGGCGCGGTGGACGAGGCTATTCTGCGAGAAAACGAAGATTCCCTGATCCGGGATGCGATGCGTGTGGACTAGATGAGCGACCTCTTGATCGACGTGAATGGCGAGACCGTGCTGCTGGATTCCTGCGGCGCGGCCTTCCTGCCCGCACAGTCCACCCTGGTGTTCGCGGACCTGCATTTCGAAAAAGGCAGTTCCTATGCCCGCGGCCGCCAGTATCTGCCGCCTTATGACACCATCAACACCTTGCTGCGCATGGCGCGCGCCGTGGCCCGCCACAAGCCGGCGCGGGTGATCGCCTTGGGGGATTCCTTCCATGACCGCGAGGCCGGGGACCGGATGGGGCCGGAGGAACGCGGGCTACTGGATTCGCTGAGCCGCAGCGCCCGCTTCACCTGGATTGCCGGCAACCATGATCCCAATCCGCCGGACTGGCTGGCGGGCGATGTCACCACTTGCGTCCGCGCCGGTGGGTTGGTGTTTCGCCATGAACCGGTGGCGGCGTTCGAGGCCGGCGAGGTGGCGGGGCATCTGCATCCTTGCGCCAGCGTCAGCAAATGGGGCCGCAGTGTGCGCCGCCGCTGTTTTGTCTCGGACGGCCTTCGCATGATCCTGCCTTCCTTCGGCGCTTACACCGGTGGGCTGGATGTGGGCGATACCGCCATTGCCGCGCTTTTTGCCGGCCCGTTCCACGCCTATATGCTGGGACAGACCCGGGTCTATGCCATCCCGCGGCGTCTGGCGGTTTGACATTGGCCAAGCGCCCCGTTCGACTGCATTAGGCCACTTGGCCTGCGGGGCGTCATGAAAATTCTTCTCTCCTTCGTCTTTCTGGCGGCTTTGATGGGCCCGGCCGCGGCGGCGCCTTATGAGGTTGCGGAAAAGGACATCGCCACTCTGCAGGCCGACATGGCGGTCGGCCGGGTCAGCGCCGCGGAACTGGTGCGGGCCTATCTCGCCCGCATTGAGGCGCTGGACCGCAATGGTCCGCAGCTCCATGCCATCATCGCCGTCAATCCCAATGCCGTTGCCGATGCGCAGGCGCTGGATGCCGAGCGCAAGGCGGGGCGCCTGCGCGGACCGCTGCATGGCATTCCGGTCCTGATCAAAGACAATATCGAAACCGCCGATCCCATGCCCACCACAGCGGGGTCGCTGGCGCTGGCGGGCAATGTCACTCACCGCGATGCACCGCTGGTGGCGCGGCTCAGGGCGGCAGGTGCCGTGATCCTGGGCAAGACCAACCTGAGCGAATGGGCGAATTTCCGCTCCTCCGATTCCGTCTGGGGCTGGTCGGGGGTGGGCGGACTGGTGAAAAATCCCTATGTGCTGGACCGCAATGCCTGCGGCTCGTCTTCGGGCAGCGGTGCTGCGGTCACCGCCAGCCTGGCTGCCGCCGCTATCGGCACCGAAACCAACGGCTCTCTGGTCTGTCCGGGCTCGTTCAACGGCATCGTGTCC
>JAEKMB010000186.1 GCA_019508105.1 Alphaproteobacteria bacterium | reverse complement strand
GCCGTCGCCGCCACCGCCATCCGCGCCGAGTTCGGCATCGGCCCCGCGGTGATGGGCGTGGTGCTGGGCGCCTTCTTCTGGACCTATGCGGTGATGCAGCTGCCGTTCGGCTGGTTCATTGATCGGGTCGGCGCCCGCATCGCCCTGGCCCTGGCGGTGATGTGGTGGTCCATCTCCACCATCCTGACGGGGTTGGCGCGCGGCGTCGGCACCCTGATCGGCCTTCGGCTGCTTTTGGGCGTGGGCGAGGCCGGCGCCTATCCGTCGGGCGCCAAGATCAACATGGACTGGTTTCCCGCCCGCGAGCGCGCCCTCTGCGCCAGCATCTTCGACTCGGGCAGCCGCATCGGCAATGCCCTGTCACTGCCGCTGGTGACGTGGCTGATCTTCAATTGGGGCTGGCGCACGTCCTTTGTCGTCACCGGCGCGCTGGGGATCGTGTGGACCGTCTTCTGGATCATCATGTACCGACGCCCGGAGGAGCATCCCAAGGTCAGCCGCGAGGAGCTGGCCGAGCTGCAAGTCCAGCGCGGCGTGCCCACCAGCGAGGCCAAGGTGCCGTGGTCGTCGCTGTTCGGCTATCGCAACATCTGGGGCATGATGATCGGATTTTTCTGCCTGAACTTCGTGATCTATTTCTTCATCACCTGGTTTCCCACCTATCTGATCCAGGCGCGCGGCTTCTCGCTGGCGCAGCTCGGCACATTGGGCCTGTTGCCGGGGCTGGTCTCGATCCCGTGCGGCTAGCTGGGCGGCTTTGCCTCCGACGCGCTCTACCGCCGGGGCTGGAGCCTGACCGCGGCGCGCAAGACCTGCCTGGTGGGCGGCATGCTGACCTCGTCGGTGATCACGCTTTCGGTGTTCGCGCCCAATGTCTATGTGGCGCTGGCCTTCTTCGCCATCGCCTATGGCGCGCTGGCCTTCACCGCCGCCAGCATCTGGGCGCTGCCGGGAGACGTGGCGCCCTCGCCCGCCCATGTCGCCTCCATCGGCGGCATCCAGAACTTCGCCGCCAATATCGCCGGCATCGTCACCACCAGCTTCACCGGGGTGATGCTGGCCATCACCGGCGGCTCGTTCGTGGTGCCGCTGATCACGGCGGGCGGGATTTGCCTTCTGGGTGCGGTGGTTTACATGTTCGTGATCACCGAGATCGAACCCTTGAAAGCCAGAGCCTGAGCCTCATGAAAATCGTCAATTACGCCGGATTCCGCGACGCGGCGCAGAAACGCCTGCCGCGCTTTATGTTCGAATATATCGATGGCGGCTCCTATGACGAGCATACGCTGCGCCGCAATGTCTCGGACTTCAAAAAGGTCACCTTGCGGCAGAAGGTTCTGCGCGACGTGTCGAACATCAATACCGCCACCACCCTGTTCGGGCGGCAGATGGCGCTGCCGATCGCGCTGGCGCCCATCGGCATCGCCGGGTTCTATCGCCGCCGGGGCGAGACCCAAGCGGTGCGGGCCGCCGAGGCCGCCGGCATTCCCATGGTGCTGTCCACCATGTCCTGCTGCCCGGTGGCGGAAGTGCGGGCGGCGTCCAAGGCGCCTTTCTGGATGCAGCTTTACATGATCCGCGACCGCGGCTTCATGACGGACCTGCTGGCGCGGCTGGAAGCGGCCGGTACCGATACCCTGTTTCTCACCGTGGACCTGGCCATCAACGGCATCCGCTACCGCGACCGCATCGGCGGGCTGGCGGGCTCGCAAAGCCTGCTGGCCCGGCCCGACAAGCTGTTCGATATTCTGTTTCATCCGGCCTGGGCCTGGGACGTGGGTTTGCGCGGCCGGCCGCTGATCATCGGCAATGTCGCGCCGGCCATGCCGAACGGCGCCGGGCTGGAGCAGTTCCAGGCCTGGGTGGCGCGCAATTTCGATCCCTCGGTGACCTACAAGGATATCGACTGGCTGCGCCAGCATTGGAAAGGCAAGCTGGTGCTCAAAGGCATCACCGATCCGGGCGATGCGGCGCGCGCCGCCCAGGAAGGCATGGACGGCATCGTAGTCTCCAATCATGGCGGGCGGCAATTGGACGGCTCACTGTCGAGCATTGCGGCACTGCCGGCAGTGCGCGAAGCGGTGACGGGCAAGATGACGGTGCTGCTGGATGGCGGCATCCGCTCGGGGCTGGATGTGCTGCGGGCGATGGCGCTGGGCGCCGATGGTGTGCTGCTGGGGCGGGCCTGGGCTTATGCCCTGGCGGCGCGGGGTGAAGCGGGCGTTGCCGCCATGCTGGGGATCGTGCGGGAAGAGCTGGAAGTCGCCATGGCCCTGACGGGGCAGAACGATGTGCGCAAGCTGGACAGCGACCTGGCGCTGACGCAGCCCTAAGCTGTGAATGCTGTCCGGCGCGGCTGGACAGGATGATGGAATCGGTACGGGATCGCGGGCAAAAAGGGGATGCCCAGATGTTCAACCGCCGCCGCACCATCGCCAACCTGCTGGGACCCGCCGCCGCTTTCGGGCTTGGCGCCACCCTGCCCGCCCGCGGCCAGGGCGCTGCGCTGGGCGGGCGCGAAAAAATCCGCGTCACCAAGATCGAAAGTTTTGTGCTGAAGAATTCTTGGGTGTTCGTGAAGATCTCCACCGACGCCGGCATTACCGGCTGGGGCGAGATGCTGAAGGACGATGCCAAGGCCTGTGCCGCCGGGGCGCTGGAAGTGAGCCATTACCTGGTCGGCCAGGATCCCACCCGCGTCGCCTTCCACTGGCAGGCCATTGCGCGCGGCGCCTTTTACCGCGGCGGCCCGATCAAGACCGCCATCTCCTCGGGCATCGATCAGGCGCTGTGGGACATTACCGGCAAGGTCTATGGGTTGCCGGTCTATAAGCTGATGGGCGGGCCGACCCGCGACCGCATCCGCGTCTATGGCCAGGCCGGCAAGAACGGCGTCAATGCCATGAAGGTGATCCTGTCGGATACCGCCGGGCGCAATCCCTTCAAGTATAATGAAGGCGACAAGTTCGTGTCCGAGGCGACCGAGCGCTTCGCCGCCCTGCGCAAGAAGATGGGCAGCGGGGTGGATATCGGGGTGGAATTCCATGGCGCGGTGCAGCCCTCCACCTCCATCCGGCTGATGAAGGCGCTGGAGCCTTACAGCCCCTGGTTCTATGAGGAAGTGGTGCAGCCCCTGAATGTGGACGTGATGGCGGAGCTGGCTAGCAAGACGAGCGTGCCGCTGGCCACCGGCGAGCGCATCTTCACCAAATGGGGCTTCCGCGAAATCCTGGAGAAGAAGGCGGCGATGATCCTGCAGCCGGATGTCTGCTATGCCGGCGGCATCACCGAACTCAAGATCATCGCCGGCATGGCCGAGGCCTATTATGCCCCGATCGCGCCACACAATCCGCAAGGCCCCTGCTCGCTGGCCGCCAGCATGCAGATCGCCGCCGCCATTCCCAACTTCCTGATCCAGGAACGCGGCGACAATGAATATTCCGACCTGTTGGCCAAGCCGCTGCCGCCGGTGGTGAACGGCCATCGCCCGCTGCTGACCGAGCCCGGCCTGGGCATCACCATCGACGAAAACAAGTTGATGGCCCAGGTGGGGGAACCGCGGCCTTACCTGACCAAGTTCGATCCCGATGACGGTTCGGTGGTGGACTGGTAAGCTGGCGGCATGAAAAAGGCGGCACCGAAAACCGCATCCGCGTCAAAACTAATTGATGGTCGCATCAAGGAGCTGGGCGACTGGCGCGGAAAGATGCTGGCCCATGTCCGCGTCCTGATCCACCAGGCCCACCCCGATGTGGAAGAGACCTGGAAATGGCGCGGGGTGCCGGTGTGGGAGCATGACGGGATCATTTGCACCGGCGAGACTTACAAGAGGGTGGTCAAGCTGACCTTTGCCAAGGGTGCGGCGCTGCCAGACCCCGCCAAGCTGTTCAATTCCAGCCTGGAGGGCAATGTCCGGCGCGCCATCGACATTCCCGAAGGCGGCAAGTTGAACGAAAAAGCCTTCAAGGCGCTGGTCAAGGCGGCCGTCGCCTTGAACACCAAGCCCAAGAAGAAGAACGCCTAGCGCCGCTCCACCGCCCAGCCACTGTCCAGGGGCTTCCTGGGATCGGCGGTGATGTGGAGTGTCGCGCAATGGTGATAGGTGAACTGGCCCGGATTGTTCACCGGATGCATCTCCATGAACTGGGCGACCTGCAGGGTGCAGCTTTTGCAGTTGATGTTGGGCAGCGTCACATCGGTCTCGAACGGCGTATCACTCTTGGCATTGTGCTGGAACAGCCCGTCGGCCAGCAGCGGCGGCGCCGCCGGGTTCATCACCGCGCCGGACACCGACATCACCACGCCCTTGTCGTTGGTCATGGTCTCGGCCTTGGGATCGACCGGCAATTCGGTGGGCGAGTTGACGGCCAGGGCGATGCGGTAATGGCCGGGATGATAGACCGTCTCCTGCACCTTCACATGCAGCATGGTGCCACCTTTAACGTCGGTCACCGCATAGGTGGGCTTGCCGAAATCGGCATTGGTGCCGCCGCAGGGCGCGGTCTTTTGCGGATCGCCCAGCTGGTTCTCCTCGATCCAGGAGGCGGGCGCCAGCAGGCGGAAATGTGCCTGGCCTGCCGCCGGCAGCAACAGCAGGGCAAGCGCCGCAGAACCCAACAATTTCTTCATGCCCACAGCCCCATCTTTTGCGGGCGCACCCTAGCCAGCGCGCTCTCAAGCGTCAAAGATGCTATTCTAAAAAGCCCGTCAGGAAGCCGCCCTTGGATTTCAACCTGCCTTATCCCGCACAGGTCGGACTGACCGATGAAGGCGCCAAGGGCTATGTCTTTCGCCGCTGCCCGGGCAATCAGCGGCTCTATACTTATGACCTGGACACGCCGCTGCGCTCGGCCTGCAAGGATGCCTGCCAGGCCATTTGGGAGCCGCTGCCGGCGGCGCCTTCCGCCAAGCCGCTGGGACAATGGACCATCATCCGGCGCGAGGATGGCCAGGGCCAATGGGCCTATCGCGGCAAGCCGGTCTACACAATGGTCAATGACGCGCCTTACGCGCC
>JAEKMB010000185.1 GCA_019508105.1 Alphaproteobacteria bacterium | reverse complement strand
ATCGCAGGTCGGTCTCCCCCGCGCCCGCAGGCCAGGTGGGGAAGGTGGCCGTAGCTGGTCCTCGGACCAGCGAAGGTCGAAGGGGCCAAAATAAGCCGGGTCCGGCAGTTGACTAGGGGGGGTGCATTCCTATAATCCGCGCCCTCGCGACAGTTTTCCTGTCATTTCCGGGCTTTTTCGGGCGTTTTTCACCTCGCCCAGGTCCTGATTTGCCCGGTTTGTTGTCGTCACGAAATTTATTAACAAGTTCAATGGCTTAAAAAGCCTTCGGAGAACCCTGTGGCACGTATCGCCGGCGTCAATATCCCGACCCAGAAGCGAGTCGAAATCGGCCTTCGCTATATCCATGGAATCGGGCCGCATACCGCGCACAAGATCATCACCCAGCTGGGGATCGATCCGGCCCGCCGCGTCAGCGACCTGACCGAATCCGAGGTCATCCAGATCCGCGAAATCATCGACCGCGACTTCCTGGTGGAAGGCGATCTGCGCCGCGACGTCGCCATGAACATCAAGCGACTGATGGATCTGGGCTGCTACCGGGGCCTGCGTCACCGCAAGAGCCTGCCGGTCCGCGGCCAGCGTACCCACACCAACGCCCGCACCCGCAAAGGCCCTGCCAAAGCGATCGCCGGCAAGAAGAAAGTCACGAAGTAAACCATGGCTGAAGACAAGAAGGCCGGCGGCAAAGCCCCCCGCGCCCGCAAGAAAGAAAAGAAGAACGTGGTGGTCGGCGTGGCGCATGTCGCCGCGACCTTCAACAACACCATCGTCACCATCACCGACACCCAGGGCAATGCGATTGCCTGGTCCAGCGCCGGCATGATGGGCTTCAAGGGTTCGCGCAAATCCACGCCCTATGCGGCGCAGATGGCCGCCGAAGACGCCGGCCGAAAGGCTGTCGAGCACGGCATGCGCACCCTGGAAGTTGAAGTTTCCGGCCCCGGTTCGGGCCGCGAGTCGGCGCTGCGCGCGCTGCAGGCCATCGGCCTCGTCGTCACCTCGATCCGCGATGTGACCCCGATCCCGCACAATGGCTGCCGCCCGCCCAAGCGCCGCAGAGTCTAAGAAGCGTAGGCGAGAGCCGGAGCGACCAAGGATAAGTTTTCGGACGTACCCACTAACCCGTCGAACGTATGAGCATGGTCCGACATGCTCGGGACACGATGAGGAAAAAATGTTTCAGAAGAACTGGCAAGAACTGATCAAGCCCGGCAAGCTCAAGACCGAAGGTGGTCATGACGCGGGCCGTACCGCCACCATCACCGCCGAACCGCTGGAACGCGGCTTTGGTCTGACCCTGGGCAACTCGCTGCGCCGGGTGCTGCTGTCCTCGCTGCAGGGCGCCGCCGTGACCGCCATCTCGATCGAAGGCGTGCTGCACGAATTCTCCTCCATCCAGGGGGTGCGCGAAGACGTCACCGACATCGTGCTCAATGTGAAGATGATCGCGCTGCGCATGCATGCCGAAGGTCCCAAGCGTGTCAGCTTGCGCAAGCAGGGTCCGGGCGAAGTGAAAGCCGGCGACATCCAGACCAGCGCCGACATCGAAATCCTCAATCCCGAGCTGGTGCTCTGCACCCTGGACGAGAAAGTGGATTTCCGCATGGAGCTCACCATCGCCACCGGCAAGGGCTATGTCCCTGCCGACCGCAATCGCCCGGAAGACGCGCCCATCGGACTGATCCCGGTGGATTCGCTGTTCAGCCCGGTGAAGAAGGTCTCCTACAAGGTCGAGAACACCCGCGAGGGCCAGATCCTCGACTATGACAAGCTGACCCTGACCGTCGAAACCAATGGCGCTGTCACCCCGGACAATGCCGTGGCCTATGCCGCGCGCATCCTGCAGGACCAGCTCCAGGTCTTCATCAACTTCGAAGAGCCGCGCGAGCGTGCCGCCGAGGAAGCCAAGCCCGACCTGGCCTTCAATCCGGTGCTGCTCAAGAAGGTGGACGAGCTGGAATTGTCGGTGCGGTCCGCCAACTGCCTGAAGAACGACAACATCGTCTATATCGGCGACCTGATCCAGAAGACGGAAGCGGAAATGCTGCGCACCCCGAACTTCGGCCGCAAGTCGCTGAACGAGATCAAGGCGGTTCTGGCGGAAATGGGCCTGCATCTGGGCATGGAAGTGCCCGGCTGGCCGCCTGAGAATATCGAAGACCTCGCCAAGCGTTACGAAGACCAATACTGATTTTTTAGAAAGCCACTCCCATGCGTCACGGCAATCAAGGCCGCAAGTTCAACCGCACCGCCTCGCACCGCAAGGCGATGTGGGGCAACATGACCGCCGCGCTGATCAAGCATGAGCAGATCAAGACCACCTTGCCCAAGGCCAAAGACCTTCGCCCGGTGATCGAGAAGCTGGTGACCCTGTCTCGCCGCGGAGCCAAGGACCTGCATGCCCGCCGCCAGGCGCTGGCCCAGATCAAGGACGCCGACCAGGTGACCAAGCTGTTCGACGTGCTCGGCCCGCGCTATGCGGGACGTCCGGGCGGCTATACCAGGGTGCTCAAGGCCGGCTTCCGCCATGGCGACAATGCTCCCATGGCGATCATCGAATTCATCGACCGCGACGAGGCCGCCAAGGGCCAGGATTCGGGTCCGGTGGAAATGGACGCTGAGGCGGAAGCCTGATTTCCGCCAAAATCGCGATGAAAATGGGCGGCAGCGATGCCGCCCTTTTTTGTTGTTGAAGCGTTGTGACTTTTGATTTGGAACTTTCGAAAGGTCATAACCATGCGCAATCTCTGGATTTTGCTGCCGGTACTGGCACTTGGCGCCTGCGGGCCCCGCGACCGCTGCGAAGCCCCGGTCCAGCCCAAGTTGCTCAACGTCAACGATCTGTCCCGCGAGCAGAAGGCCAACGCCCTGGGGGTGCCGCCCGACCGCATCCCGGTGGACCGGCCCGCGGCCGAAAGCCCGGCCTCGCAAGCGGCCTATGCCGCCTATGTCGATGAGCATAACCGGGCGGTGCAGACCGGCTTTTGCGTTGACAATGAAGCCTATAAGGCCCGCACCATGAAGGACGAGATGAGTACCGTGTCGCATGCCGTGATGGCGACCTGCCATGAAGGCGCCGAAGCCGATACGCTGGCGACGGTGCTGAAATACCGCAACTGTGCGACGGGCAACAAATAGCATTGGACGGAAAGACTGTCGGGAGAACGGGCGTGACGAAGCTACTATCGATTGCCCTGGGCGCCGCGGCGCTGGCGGCGGCTGCTGTCTATGCCGTCCCGGCATTGACCGCGGACACCAAACCCGAACCACTGCGGGTGGCGCCGCCGGCACCGCGCGCCCTGCCGGCCGCGCCCGCCTCGATGGGACAGGTGCAACTCACCTTCGCGCCGGTGGTCCGCCGCGTCGCTCCCGCCGTGGTCAATGTCTATTCCAAGTCGGTGGTGCAGGCACAGGTCAATCCTTTCTTCAATGACCCGTTGTTCAGCCAGTTGTTCGGCAACCCGCAAATGCGCCAGCGGGTGCAGCAGAGCCTGGGTTCGGGCGTCATCGTGCGCGCCGACGGCCTGGTCCTGACCAACAATCATGTGGTGGACGGTGGCAACGAGATCACCGTGGCGCTGTCCGACAAGCGCGAGTTCAAGGCCAGGGTCTTGCTGGCCGATCCGCGCACGGATCTGGCCGTGCTGAAGATTGACACGCGTGGCGAGCGTCTGCCGGCGGTGACTTTCGCCGATTCCGACGCGATACAGGTAGGCGATCTGGTGCTGGCGATCGGTGATCCCTTCAATGTCGGCCAGACCGTGACCATGGGGATTGTCTCGGCCCTGGCGCGCACCCAGATCAGCGCCAGCGATTACCAGTTCTTCATCCAGACCGACGCCGCCATCAATCCGGGCAATTCCGGCGGCGCGCTGGTCACCACCGACGGCAAGCTGGCGGGCATCAATACCGCCATCTATTCACGCACCGGCGGCAATATCGGCATCGGGTTCGCCATCCCCGCCAATCTGGCCCGCCGGGTGGTTGAAGGGGTGGAAGGCGGCATGAAGAGCGGCACGGCCGCCAGCGTGCACCTGGCCTGGGTGGGCGCCAGCGGCCAGTCAGTGACCAGCGCCATTGCCGCGTCGCTGGGATTGCCGCGTCCCGGCGGCGTGCTGATCAAGGAAGTCTATCCCGACGGTCCCCTGGGACGCGCCGGCGTGAAACCGGGCGAGGTGGTGCAATCGGTGGACGGCGTGGCGGTGGACGACATGCAGTCGCTGAACTACCGCACCGCCACTCATCGCCCGGGTGACAGTGTGAGAATGCATGTCGCTTCGGCCAGGGCGGGGCGGGAGGTCACCGTCACCGTGGCGCTGCCGCCGGAAAATCCGCCGCGCGACGTCCAGACCATTGCCGGGCGCAATCCGCTGACCGGCGCCAAGGTGGAGAATGTTTCACCCGCCACCGCCACCGAACTGCAGATGGACGTGATGGCCAAGGGCGTCGCCATCGTGTCGGTCAGTCCCACCGCCATCGCCGCCAATTACGGCTTCCAGCCCGGCGACATCGTGCGCAGCATCAACGGCGCCGCCATCACGCGGGTAGGCGAGTTGGTGCGGCTGCTGAACGCCACCAACCGCTGGGACATGGTGGTGGAACGCAGCGGGCGCAAATTGACTTTGTCCGTAGAGGGATGACCCTCACATTTGTGTGGATCGCTGAATGTGGCGGCAATGTGACTGGACAATTGTTGCGCATTGTTGCCCGCGATCAATTCTGACGGACTTGCACGCTTGTAACGCGACGCATCGCATCCATCCGCGTTAGGCCTTTGCATGGGGGGCACCATGCAAAGGGACTGATATGAAAAAACTTCTTGTTGCGTCCGCCGCGGCACTGATCCTATGTTTCCGTCCTGGGCGGGCCGACCTTCGCGCCGGGTCTAAATGTCAGCGGCACCAAGCGCGCCATGGATACCGGTTTCAATGCCGGCGCGCGCATCGGCACCACCCTGGAGGCCTGGAACCTGCCGGACTTTTCGGTGGAAGCCGACGGATTGTTCAGCCAGTCCACCTATGCCGGCACCACCAATGCGCGGCTGCAGTCCAGTTCCTATATGGGCAACCTGATCTATCACCTGCCCACCAACAGCCCCTTCGGATTCTATGGCGGTGCCGGTCTGGGCGCGGTCAA
This sequence comes from Alphaproteobacteria bacterium, assembly GCA_019508105.1. Classification (GTDB taxonomy): domain Bacteria; phylum Pseudomonadota; class Alphaproteobacteria; order Micropepsales; family Micropepsaceae; genus Rhizomicrobium. The sequence goes on along the minus strand of JAEKMB010000185.1, from coordinate 2,968 downwards.
CACCAATATCGACAATGGCGTGGGCAATCATGGCGGTTCCACCGTGCTGGGCTGGCAGGCCCTGGGCGGGGTGGAATATCGCGCCTCGGAATGGGCCAGCCTGTTCGCCGAGTACCGCTATCAGAATGCCCATGACGTCAATGCCGGGGGCCTGACCCGGATCGGCAACACCTCGAACAACCTGTCTTTCGGGGTGAAGTGGCACCTCTAACGCGCTTAGGCTGAGAAAGGGCCTCGCGGGAACCCTTCGCGAGGCCCTTTTTTGTTATACAGCCTGTATGAGCGACCTGTTCGAATCCGGCGGCTTGGCTGACGACGCACCGCGGCCCTTGGCCGACCGCCTGAGGCCCAAAAGCCTGGCTGAAGTCGTGGGACAGGATCATCTGCTCAACCCGGAAGGTCCGTTGGGCCGCATGGTGGCCAATGGCCGCCCGACCTCCATCATCCTGTGGGGGCCGCCCGGCACCGGCAAGACGACCATCGCACGCCTGTTGTCCACCGCTTTCAACCTGCACTTCGAGCAATTGTCGGCGGTGTTCTCGGGTGTCGCCGATTTGAAAAAGACCTTCGAGGCGGCGCGCCAGCGCCGGCGCATGGGGCAGGGCACTCTGCTGTTTATCGACGAGATCCACCGCTTCAACCGCAGCCAGCAGGACAGTTTCCTTCCGGTGGTGGAGGATGGCACCGTGATACTGGTGGGCGCCACCACCGAGAACCCGTCCTTTGAACTGAACGGCGCGCTGCTGTCCCGCGCCCAGGTGCTGGTGCTGCGGCGGCTGGACGATGCGGCGCTGGAGCAATTGCTGAGGCGCGCCGAGGTCCATTACGGGGAGCCGCTCAAGCTGACCGCGGATGCGCGCGCGAGCCTGCGCGCCATGGCCGATGGCGATGGCCGCTATCTGCTCAATCTGGTGGAAGAACTGTCCAGTGTGAAGACGGTCAAGCCGCTGGATTCCGCCGCGTTGGTCTCTGCTGTGCAGCGGCGCATGCCGCTTTATGACAAGAGCCGCGAGGAGCATTACAACATCATCTCGGCGCTGCATAAATCCATTCGCGGGAGCGATCCGGATGCGGCGCTCTATTGGCTGGCGCGGATGCTGGCCGGCGGCGAGCAGCCGCTCTATATCGCCCGCCGGCTGGTGCGCGCGGCAGTGGAGGACATTGGCCTGGCCGATCCCGAAGCGGTGCACCAGGCGCTGGCGGCCAAGGACGTGTTCGATTTTCTGGGCTCGCCCGAAGGCGAGCTGGCGCTGGCGCAATGCGTGCTTTATCTCGCCAGCGCCCCCAAATCCAACGCGGTGTACATGGCGCTGGGCGCCGCCAAGCGAGCGGCGCAAGAGCATGGCTCGCTGATGCCGCCGGCCCATATCCTCAACGCTCCCACCAAGCTGATGAAGAATCTGGGCTATGGCGCGGGTTATCAGTATGATCACGACGCCGAAGGCGGCTTTTCCGGTCAGAATTATTTCCCCGACGATATGGCACGGGAGCAATTCTATGCTCCCAAGGATACCGGTTTTGAGCGCGAGATTGCCAAGCGGCTGGAATATTGGTCAAAGCTGCGGAGCAAGCGCGCCAAGGCAAGCGGCGAAGGGGAGGGGTAGATGGGCATTTTGTTTTCCGTCGGTGTCGGCGGCGGCCTGGGCGCCCTGGCGCGCTATTACATCGCCGGCTGGGTGCAGCCGGCGGGCGCTGCATTCAACTGGGGCATCTTCATCGTCAATATCAGCGGCGGCCTGCTGATGGGCCTGATCGTGGAAGCCAGCGCCCTGAAGCTCAACCTGTCACCGGAACTGCGCAGCTTCCTGACCGTGGGCATTCTGGGCGGCTACACCACTTTCTCCACCTTCTCACTGGACAGCGCCCTGATGCTGCAAAAAGGCCAGTATGGCTTGGCCGCCGCCTATATGATCGGCTCGGTAGTCCTGTCCATCGCGGCGCTGTTCGCCGGCCTGTGGATCGTGCGCGCCTTCTATGCCTGAGCTTCGCACCATAGGTGCCGATGACGACGGCGTAAGGCTGGACCGCTGGTTCAAGCGGCATTATCCGCATGTCACCCACACTCTGCTGGAAAAGCTGCTGCGCAAAGGCGAAGTGCGGCTGGACGGCAAGCGCGCCAAGGCGGCCGACCGCATCGCCGCGGGCCAGGCGATCCGCCTGCCGCCCCAGGTGATCCATGCCAAGGACCAGCGCCCGGAAAAACCGCAAGCCGAAGCCAAGCATCCGCTGGCGAGCAAGGACATGGGCAGCCTGGCCGACCGCATCCTCTACATGGACAAACAGGTGATCGTGATCGACAAGCCGCCGGGCCTGGCGACCCAGGGCGGCTCGGGCCTCAGCAAGCATGTCGATGGCATGCTTGATTCCCTGCAGTATGAAAAACCCACCCGCCCCAAGCTGGTGCACCGTCTCGACCGCGATACCTCGGGTGTACTGCTGATCGCGCGCACCGCGCTGGCGGCCTCAGGCCTGTCGGCCAGCCTGGCGCTGCGCGACACCTCCAAAGTCTATTGGGCTCTGACCCGCGGCGTGCCCAAACAGAAGAATGGCGTGGTCAAGGGCGCCTTGGCCAAGGAAGGCGGCCATGGTCCGCATGGCCGCGACGAACGCATGGCGATGACCGAGGAAGGTGAGGAGGGCGCCAAATTCTCCCTCACCGAATATGCCGTGATGGCCACCGCCGGCAGCGAATTTGCCTGGGTGGCGGCGCGGCCGATCACCGGCCGCACCCACCAGATCCGTGTCCATCTGGCCAGCCTGGGCACCCCCATCGTGGGTGATTTCAAATATGGCGGTGCCGAGTCCAGGGGCCGCGGCGACATTGCCGACAAGCTGCATCTGCATGCCCGCAGCATCGATATCGGGCGCCCCGATGGCGGGCGGCTGCAGGCCACGGCGCCTTTGCCCCCGCATATGCTGAAGAGTTGGAAGCTGCTGGGCTTTGATCCCGATGACCGCCGCGATCCCT
>JAEKMB010000184.1 GCA_019508105.1 Alphaproteobacteria bacterium | reverse complement strand
TTCGGGCATCACTATGCCCTGGCTGTCGTCATCATCATTTTCGTGGCGCTGCTGGCGGCGGCGGGCTTGCGCTCGACTCCCGGCGTGCTGATGGTCCCTTGGGGCCAGGCCTTCGGCTGGTCACGCCAGGTCATCAGCTTGGCGGCCGCAACCGGCATCTTCCTGTTCGGCCTCACCGGTCCCTTCGCCGCCGCCGCCATGCAGCGCTTCGGCATTCGCGCCACGGTGATCGCGGCCCTGGCGCTGATGGGCCTGTCCTCCGCCGCCAGCCTGTTCATGACCCAGAGCTGGCAATTGGTACTGAGCTGGGGCGTGTTTTCCGGCATCGCTTCGGGCTGCATCACCAACGTGCTGTCGGCCACCATCGTCAATCGCTGGTTTGTCACCAACCGCGGGCTGGTGATGGGGTTGTTCGCCGCCTCCACCTCCACCGGCACCCTGGTCTTCATTCCCGTGCTGTCGGCCATTGCCCAGGATCATGGCTGGCGGCCCGCGGTGATCTGCATCGCCGCCGCCACGACGCTTTTGATCCCCGTGGTGTTTTTCCTGTTGCCGGAATGGCCGGCGGATGTGGGCGAAGTGCCGTTCGGCGCCGATCCCGATCATCCCGTGGAGACGCGCGAACGCGCCAATCCGCTCAAGGTGGCGTTCAGCGCACTGGGCGAAGGCATCAAGTCGCGTCCTTTCTGGCTCTTGGCGGCAACCTTCTTTGTCTGCGGCTTCACCACCAATGGATTGGTGGGCACGCACATGATCGCGCTGTGCCATGATCACGGCATGGAGGCGGTGGCGGCGGGCGGGTTGCTGGCCATCATGGGGCTGTTCGATCTGGTGGGCACCACTGCGTCGGGCTGGCTGACTGACCGCATCGATCCCCGAAAACTTTTGTTCGCCTATTACGGATTGCGCGGCTTGTCGCTGATCTATCTGCCCTTCGCCAATTTCACTTTTTACGGCTTGTCGCTGTTCGCAGTGTTTTACGGCCTGGATTGGATCGCCACTGTGCCGCCGACCTTGGCCATCGCCAATCGCGCTTTCGGCACCAGAAAGGCTCCCATCCTGTTCGGCTGGATCTCGGCCAGCCACCAGATCGGGGCGGCCAGCGCCGCCTTCTTCGCCGGCGCCTCGCGTACCGCCACCGGGTCCTACTTGGACTCCTTTGTCATTGCCGGTTTTGTCGCGGTGGTGGCGGCCTTTCTCGCCTTGATGATCGGTACCAAAGAACCACAAACAGCAGCCGCGGCAGCTTAGGGTGAGGAGCGATTTGCCGGAGGCAAACAGAACGGTCCAGTGGACCGTTTTGAGCGACGAACGCCCGGAGCGTAAGCGGAGGGCGGGCAATCCTGCCGTACTCATCCGGCAGGAAAGTAAGGATGGCCCCGGCAGGATTTGCCGATGGCCGCTTTGGCCGTTCCGAACATTGTTCACGCCATTGATTTAATTAGGATAATTTCGTGCCCCGTTCGGCATGAAACTGGCAAAGACGCAAGCGACACAAAGGCAGAAGCCGTCTTATGCGCCGCGCACCCTCTTATATCCGTATTGCCGCCCTGATCGTGGGAGCCGCACTGGCGGCCTCCCCCGCTTTCGCTTTCTCCCGGGTCAAGGACCTGGTCGAGGTCCAGGGCATCCGCGACAACATGCTGATCGGCTATGGCCTGGTGGTCGGTCTGAACGGCACTGGCGACTCCCTCAAGAACGCGCCCTTCACCCAGCAGAGCATTCAGACCATGCTGGAGCGGCTGGGCACCAACACCAGCGGCAAGGTCATGCAGACCAAAAATGTCGCCGCCGTGATGGTGACAGGCAACCTGCCCGCTTTCGCCGCCCCCGGCAGCCGCATCGATGTATCGGTGTCGGCGATGGGCGACGCCAAGAATTTGCAGGGCGGCACCCTTTTGGTCACCACCCTGTTCGGCGCTGACGGCCAGATCTATGCCCTGGCCCAGGGTCCCGTCGCCATTGGCGGCTTCTCCGCCCAAGGCGACGCCTCCAGCGTCACCCGTGGCGTGCCCACGGCGGGCCGCATTTCCAACGGCGCCATCGTGGAAAAGGATACCGGCTTCAAGCTGGCCAGCCTCTCCAACCTGAAACTCTCGCTGCACAATCCCGACCTCACCACTGCCACCCGCATTGCCAAGGCGGTCAACGCCTATCTGGGCGGCGGCACGGCACGGGCCACCGATCCCTCCAATGTCGAGCTGGCGGTGCCCGCCAATTATCCCGGCGGCGTGATGGCGCTTCTGACCGACATCGAGCAGGTCAAGGTTGATCCCGACCAGGGCGCCCGTGTCGTCATTGACGAAAATAGCGGCGTGATCGTGATGGGCGCGGATGTTCGCATCTCCACGGTCGCCATCGCCCAGGGCAACCTCACCATCAAGGTGACCGAGACCCCGCAGGTCAGCCAGCCTTCGCCCTTCTCCCAGACCGGCACCACCCAGGTCGTGCCGCGCACCAACATCCAGATCGACGACAGCAAGGGCAACAAAATGGCCGTGATGCAGGACGGCGTATCGCTGCAGCATCTGGTCGACGGGCTGAACGCGCTGGGCGTGGGTCCCCGCGACATCATCTCCATCCTGCAAGCCATCAAGGCAGCGGGCGCGCTGCAGGCCGATATCCAGGTGATCGGCTGATGGACGCTTCCACCAGCCTGATAATGGCGCAGCCCTCGCCTTTGGCGGCGGCGCCCAAGCCCATGGCCGACATGGCCAAGGCGGACGCCGCTTCCAAGGAATATGAGAGCGTCTTCATCTCCCAGTTCCTGGGCAGCATGTTTTCGGGCATCAAGAGCGACGGCATCACCGGCGGCGGCCAGGGCGAGGAAATGTTTCGCTCGCTGATGGTCAATGAATATGGCAAGAGCCTGGAGCAGCGCGGCGGCTTCGGCCTGGCAGCCCATATGAAGGCCGAATTGCTCAAGCACCAGCAGGCCGCGGCGCAATGAGCGGCGAAGCCCTGAACGATACCCCGCGCATCGAACGGCTGATCGCGATGGCCGAAAGGCTGATTAGCGCACTGGAATATGATATCGCGGCGCTGAAAGAGGGGCGTACTATCCTGGCCACCGCCGATCCGGAAATCCAGAAACTGACCGCCATCTATGGCCGCGAGGCGCAAGGCTTCGACCCGCGCATTGCCCAGAGCGCGCCGGCGCCGCTGCGCCAGCGCTTTGTCGCCATCACCGCCAAGTTCCGCGAGGTGCTGCAGCTGCACGCCCGCATGATCGCCCGGGTCAAGAATGCCAGCGAAGGCATGATCCGCGCCATCGCCGCCGAGGTCGAGCGCGTCAATGCACCGACGCGGACTTATGGTCCGCGCCCCGGCTATGCGCCGCAATCGTCCGGCGCCATGGTGTTTAACAAGGTTGTTTAAAAGTCCCGGCCTCGCCAGCGCCACATAGGCGCGAGGGATTTTTCGGCGTGAGCAGGAGCGTCGCGCGGAGCGTACTTAACGTACGCGAGCACGCGCGACGAACTCACGACGCTACCGCCCTCGCCCGCTGTGCGGGCTCGAAGCGGGGCCAGCTTTTCTAAGCTCGCTTCGCTCTCCAAGAAAAGCTAGGCCAAAGACCCGCGCCTATCCGAGCAGCGACAGCGCCAGATTGTAATTGCCCAACTGCGACGTCTGATAGGCGCTGGCCTTGCCGTGGTTGTTGCCGGGGGCCGACGGCGGCGCAGGCGGCTTGTTGGTAGTCTGATAGGTGCTCTGCAACGCGGACAGAACCTGCAGCAGGTTGGAGCGCGCCATGTCGGCGCCCGTCTTGGTCGAGATGTCCAGCGGTCCCCCGACCCCGCCCGTCAGCCCCAGGCCGAAGGTCGGGGTGACGCCGTTCTGGGTGGTGGCAGCCGCCGCGCCCTTGGCCGGCGCGGTCAGCACGCCGGCGGGAATGCCCAGCCGCGCCAGGGCATCGAAATCCTGCGGCCCGGCTTTCAGATTGATGGTGTTGCCGGCATTAACCTGCAGCTTCAATGTTTCGCCGCCGCCGGTATAGTTCACACTGGCCTTGCCGATGCCGCCGAGCTGGCCGTTGATCTTGGTGACCAGGCTGTCGAACGTCTCGCCCTGGTCGATGGTGATGGTGGCGGTGCGCGCCGCGGTGCCCTGGATCTGGATCTGGAAAGAATCGCCGGCGCGCAAAGTGGTCTGGCTGGTCAGCTCCACCGACTGGTTCAGCGCGATGGTGCCGCGCGGCAGGCCCAGTGCGTCCAGCACACTGGCGCCCTGGGTGTCGATCGCGAGGCCCGCCCCGGTCGAAACGCCGTCGGCGCCGCCGAACTGGCGGGTCCACTTGACCGTGCCATCGCTGTTCAGCGCGGCGGCGAAGGCGTTGTTGACGTTCTGGACACTGCGCTGGGCGCCCGCGAACGTGCCGGTGGTCGAGCCGGTGACATAGATGGTGCCGTCGCCGCCCACTGTGACAGCGCCGCCCGTGTCGGTGCCCGCCGTCCCCAGATAGGTCACGCTATTGGCGCTGACGCTGGCACCATTGTCGGTGGCGGCAAAAACAAAGGCGTCGATGCCACCACTGGCCGGCACTGCGATGCCGGCGCCGCCCCCGGTCAGGTTCTGATTGCTGGTGGCGCCGGAGACATAGACATTGCTGCCCGACACGGTCAGTCCGCCAATGCTGCCGCCTGCTGCGAGGTCGCCCAGATCCTGGGTCCAGACCGGGGTGGCGGTGATGTCGCCGCCGGTATACTTCGCCAGGATGGCATGGCCGTTCTGGCTGCTGGCGACATAGAGGCTGCCATCGGCGCCGATGGCGGTGGCCGCGACGGCGTCGGCGCCGCTGCTGCCGAACTGGCTTTCCGCCAAAAGCTTGCCCTTGGAATCAAACTTGGCGAGATAGGCGTCGCCCTTGCCCAATGCCGTCTGCCCTGCGCCGATCACACCGCCGGAAACGCTGCCGCCGATGATGACATTGCCGCTGGCATCGACACTGACCGTGTTGGACTGGTTGGTGGCCAGGGTCTGGATCTGCTTGATCCATGTCTGGTTGCCGTTTGCGTCATAGCGCG
>JAEKMB010000183.1 GCA_019508105.1 Alphaproteobacteria bacterium | reverse complement strand
TCTGGGAGCCATCGAACAGATAGGTGACGGTGGCCAGCCCGATGTGGGGATGGGGGCGCACATCGATGCCCTTGCCGGGGGCGAAATCCACCGGCCCGAAATAATCGAAGAACACGAAGGGGCCGATGCTGCGCCGCGATAGTTGCGGCAGGAGGCGGGTGACGAAAAATCCGTCGCCCAGATCATGTGCTTTTCCGCTGATGGGGATCATGAGGGCCAGCCTAGCGGTCCCAAAACAAAAGCTCTAGTGTCGCGGAAAAACCGGGAGGGACTTATGACGCGCAAGTTTGCCGCATCCGTTTGTTTTGCCGCCCTTATGGCCGCCATGCCGGCAAGAGCGAAAGACGACGCCCTGCAGATGGTATCTATCGATGTGGAAGGCGGCGGCGGCACGCTGTTTGTGACGCCCGATGGCAAGTCGCTGCTGATCGATACCGGCAATCCCGAGGTCAGCCGCGCCACCGGTGATCATCCCAGCTCCGAGCGCATTGTGGCGGCGGCCCATGCCCTGGGCGTCAAGAAAATCGACTATCTGCTGATCACCCATTATCACGGCGACCATATCGGCGGCTTTGAAGGCCTCTTGGCGCGCATTCCCGTCGGCACGGTGATCGACCATGGCGAGAACCGCGAGACCAAGGCCTCGCCTGCGCCGAATGCGCCGGAAATCGATGTCAAGAATCCGCCCCCCGGCTCCAGCGCCTTCGGTTATCGCCGCTATGTCGAGCTGATCGGCAAGCGCCCGCATATCGTCGCCCATCCCGGCCAGGTGTTTCACATCGGCGGCATGACCGTCACCGTGGTAATGGCCGATGCCAAGCCGATCGACAAGCCGCTGCCCGGCGCCGGCGAGGCCAATCCGTCCTGCGCCGGCATGGAGCCCATGGCCAATGACGGCGGTGAGGAAAATGCCCGCTCCACCGCGTCGGTGATTTCCTGGGGCAAGGCGAGGATCGCCGCCTTTGGCGACCTGACCTGGAACCGGGAGAAGGATCTGTTCTGCCCCGTCGACAAGATCGGCAAGGTCGATGTCTATCTGGCCACCCATCACGGCACGGCGCTGTCGGGCAGCCCCGCGGCGGTCAACGCGCTGGCGCCGATTGTGACCATCATGGGCAATTCGGCGCGCAAGGGCGCCGACGCGGCGCGTATGCAGACCATCAAGGCCAGTCCGCGCAACCAGGGCATCTGGCAGCTTCACACCACCACGGTCAGCGCCGACATCAACGGCCCGGCCGAGATGATCGCCAATGAGAGCACCGACCAGAGCAAGGACAAGTTCTTCGGCTTGCGCCTGCGCATCCAGAAGAGCGGCGCGGTCACCGTCATCAATGAACGCAATGGCTTCAACAAAACCTACGGGGCGAAATAACATGATCCGCAAGACTCTGGCCGCCGCGCTGCTGGCTTCCGCCCTGACGATGCCTTCGCTGGCTGCCGAAGGCAGTTTGAAGGTCGTTTCCATTGACATGGAAGGCGGCGGCGGCACCCTGTTCGTCACCCCGGAAGGCAAGTCGCTGTTGATCGACACCGGCTGGCCGGGCGGCGCAGGCCTACTGCCATCGCCCGACGGCGCCCAGAACAGCGCCGACCGCATCGCCGCGGCCGCCAAAAAGCTGGGCCTGTCCAAGATCGATTATCTGATCATCACCCATTATCACATGGACCATGTCGGCGGCGTGCAGGAACTGGTGAAGCGCATCCCGGTGGATACCTTCATCGATCATGGTCCCAATGCCGAGCATCTGGCGCCGGGCGAGAAAGTGCCGCCGGACCTGGCGGGCGGCGCGCCGGACCAGCTTTATCCCAAATATCTGGAGGTCATCAAAGGCCATAAGCATATCGTTGCCAAGGCGGGGCAGGTGATCCCGATCGGTTCGATGACCGACACCATCGTCGCCAGTGACGGCGTTGTGCTGTCCAAGCCGCTGCCCGGCGCCGGCGCGCCCAATCCCGCCTGCAACACGGCGGAAAGCAAAAGCACCAAGGAAGTGGGCGGTGAGGAGAACCGGCGCTCCGTCGCCTCGCTGCTGCGTTTCGGCAAAGTCTCCATCGCCCTGTTCGGCGATCTTTCCTGGGACAAGGAACGCGAACTCTCCTGCCCCAATGGCAAGCTGGGCCATGTCAATCTGCTGATCGTCACCCAGCATGGTTCGGTCATCAGCAGCAATCCGGCGTCCATCGCCGACATGCATCCCGACATCGCCTTAATGGGGTCGGGCGGCAAGAAGGGCGGCGACGCCGATCCGATCAAGGTGATCAAGGCCTCGCCGGGACTGATGGGCTTCTGGCAGACCCATGAAAGCTTCGCTCATCCCGAATGGAGCGGCGACAAGAACATGATCGCCAATCTCAATCCGCCCGCCGCGGCCATCGCCGGTCATGCCAAGCAGATGTTTACGTCGCCCCCGGATGAGGGTCACGCGATCCATGCCGAGATCACCAGGGACGGCAAGATCACCATGACCAATGACCGCAACGGGTATTCCAAGACCTACCAGGTGCACTGACCAACTTTTGTCATTCCCGCGAAAGCGGGAATCCAACTTCGGCAGGCTCAGTCACTGAAAGTTGGATGCCCGCTTTCGCGGGCATGACACTTTGTGGGTTCAGGTGAGGTCCGGCAGCACGAAGCTTCCGTCCGCAGCTTTTGCGATGGGCCGCGCCCATTTCATCGCATCGCAGGAAAGTGGTGCATAAAGGTGTGGGAAATCTTCGCCACGTGACGGCGAATGTTCCCAGCGCAGCGCTGCGCCCAGCGCGCCCGCATCCACCGCCACCAACATCAGATCGTCCTGGCCGGCATAGTAGCGCCGCAAGGTTTCGGGCAATTGCGCTGCGGTGGAGAAGTGCAGAAAACCATCGGCCTTGTCATGGCCCGAGCCGTGATAGTCGCCGCTTCCTGCTTGCCATTCTGCGCGCGGCACGATCTTGAAAATCAGCTCAGTCATCGCCCCGCCAGCGCCAGCCGCCCTCGGTCTTGCGCCAGGCGATGATGGTGAACGGCACGACGATCACGACTGCGCCCAGCACCAGCCACACTGCGCGCACCGTATTGTCGCGAATGGCGGGGCCTGCAAGCACCAGCCCGAACAGGCACGCACAGCAAGCGACGGTCAGCAGCCAGCCCTGCCAGGTGTTGGGGGTGGCGCCGTAGCCGAACGTCTTCTGCCGGAACCAGTAGCGGGGCATCACGCAGCCGTGCCGCCGACGGTGAGGCCATCCAGCCGCAAGGTCGGCTGGCCCACCCCCACTGGCACGCTCTGGCCGTTCTTGCCGCAAGTGCCGATGCCGGTGTCCAGCTTCATGTCATTGCCGATCATGGACACCCGCGTCAGCGACTCCGGGCCGGAGCCGATCAAGGTCGCGCCCTTGATCGCCGCGCCCAGCTTGCCGTCCTCGATGATATAGGCCTCGGTGCAACTGAAGACGAATTTGCCGTTGGTGATGTCCACCTGGCCGCCGCCGAAATTGCTGGCATAGATGCCTTTCTTCACACTGGAGAGAATTTCCGCCGGATCCGCGGTCCCGCCCAGCATGTAGGTGTTGGTCATGCGCGGCATCACCGGCGAGGCATAGGACTGGCGGCGGCCATTGCCGGTGGCGGCCACGCCCATCAGCCGGGCATTCTGCCGGTCCTGCATATAGCCTTTGAGAATGCCGTCCTCGATCAGCACGGTGCGGTGGGTGGGGGTGCCTTCATCGTCGATGGAGAGCGAACCGCGCCGCCCATCAATGGTGCCGTCATCCACCACCGTGACACCGGGGGCGGCGACCCGCTCGCCCAGCAGACCGGCGAAGGCGGATGTTTTCTTGCGGTTGAAATCGCCTTCCAATCCATGACCGATGGCTTCGTGCAACAGGATGCCGGGCCAGCCCGGCCCCATTACCACCGTCATCTCGCCGGCAGGGGCGGGAATGGAGGTGAGGTTGACCAGCGCCTGGCGCAGCGCCTCGTCAATGGCGCCCTGCCAGTAATCGGGATCGAGATAGGTTTGATAACCGCCGCGGCCGCCGCCGCCGAAGCTGCCGGATTCCTGGCGGCCATTGTCCTCGACCACCACCGACACATTCAGCCGGACCAGGGGGCGGATGTCGGAATAGGTTTCGCCGCCGGCGCGGATGATCTCGATGCGCTGCCATTCGCCCGACAGGCTGGCCGAGACCTGGCGCACGCGGCTGTCCTTGGCACGGGCGTAAGCGTTCATCTCCTCCAGCAGCTTGACCTTCTTCTCAAAGCCCGCGGTCTGGAGCGGATCGATGTCGGTATAGAGCTTGACGTTGCTGCGGGCCGGCGCGGCCGCAGCGCTGCCCGAATAGCCCTTTGCGACGGCGCGCACCGTGCCGGCGGCGCGGGCGATGGCGTCCTCCGAGATCTCGCTGGCATGGGCATAGCCGGTGGCCTCTCCTGCCACGGCCCGGAGGCCAAAACCCTGGCTGGTGTCGAAGCTGGCGGCTTTCAGCCTTCCATCGTCAAAGCTGAACGATTCGGACTGGCTGTATTCCAGGTACAATTCCCCGTCATCCGCGCCTTTCAGCGCCTGGTCCACAGTTTGCTGCACCCGCCCCCGGTCCATGCCGGTGCGGGAGAAGAAAAGATCGGGATCGGCCATGTCGGTCTCCAGTGCGCGGCAAAAAGACCCGCGAATTCTCGTGTTTGGCCCCTAGATATCGGGGTATTGGGCGCATTGGACAAGCGGGGCGCGGGTTCCGGCGGTCAGGGGCCGCCCGTCCCCCTTGGCCCCCTACATGGCCGTGCCATAAGGTCGCAATGACTTTAAGGGCTTAACCCCTCTAAATCCCCGCCAAGAATCTGAAAAAAGGGCGGGGTTTGCACCGCCTGACTTTATGCGAGGTCGCGAGCATGTTTTTGCGGAAATCCGGTATCGGCGCGGCGAGCCTTCTGGCCTTCGGGGCACTTCCCGCGGCCGCCCTTCCGTTCAATTACCAGACCGGGTTCCAGCCGGCCGCCTCGCCGGTGATGGAGCAGATCGAAACCTTCCATACCGAATTGCTCTGGATCATCGT
>JAEKMB010000182.1 GCA_019508105.1 Alphaproteobacteria bacterium | reverse complement strand
AGGAAGGGCAGCAGCGCCCTCAGGGGGGCCAGGGACTTGGCCTTTGGGCGCCCAGCCGCCACCCGGGCGGTTTCCTTGGCAAAATCGCTGTCACCCCTGGCCACTGGCAGGCGCCTTTTTGTTAACAGAGGGCTGTATATAGGGCGCCTTGGCCCAGGCCAAAGGAACTATTGCCGCCGCAGCCGTCCGGGACGCTTGCGGGGCCTTTTGGCCTCCCGTATAAGCCCGCCTCCGCGACCCGTCAGAAATGGGCCGCCCGAAAGAAGGTTCGCGTCATGAAAAAGGGCATCCACCCCGATTATCACTTTGTCGAAGTTCAGCTGAACGACGGCACCACCTACAAGACGCGCACCACCTATGGCACCGCGGGCCAGAAGGTCACCCTGGACATCGATCCCAGCACCCACCCGGCCTGGACCGGCGGCCAGCAACAGCTGATGGACCGCGGCGGGCGTCTCACCCGCTTCAACAAGAAGTTCGCCGGCTTTGTGAAGGGCTAAAGCTCTTTCATCAGAAACCCAAAACGCCGCCGGCTTCCGGCGGCGTTTTTGCTTGTGGCCGGCCTTGAGCCGGCCATCCATTCTTCATTTGAACGCTTGCGCCAGAGCGTCCATCTGTCCTCGCGCACCTGATGGAACAGCCGCGTCGTCCCCGAACAGGATATCGTCCAGCCGGGCAATGCGGCGGTAGAGGCGGTCGCTGCGTGTCAGAAGATCCTTCAATTCCATGGGCAGCGGCGCAACGTCTTCGCTGGAGGAGCCCAGGCAGATTTCCCGGCTGCCCAGGCGATAACGCTCATTCAGCGCATCGTCGCGCTCCATGTCGCCGTCGCGCACCGCGCGCTGCACCAGCAGCCAGCTTGCCGCCTGCATCAGGCGGGTGGTGACGCGCATGCTTTCGCCGGCATAGAGCATCGCCGCCTTGCGCGGCAGGGCGCGGGCTTCCTCGCGGCCCTTGCCGTCGAGATAGCGCGCAGTTTCTTCCACCAGCGCCATGCCTTCATCGAAGGTCTTGTCGAACATGGCCCCGTCGGTGAAGGACGAAGATTCGCTGTGGTTGATCGGCATCTTGTTCCTGAGGGCGCGTTTCTTGCGAAAGTCCCCGGACGCTAGCAAGCCAGCCCTCGGCCGCAAAGCCGTTAGCTTGGTAAACAGCGCAAATATTAGTTCGTATGCTTATTGCTGCTGTGGAAATTAACGAATTCATTTTTTAAAGAAGCTTTCCGCCGCGCTTTTGGTGGCGTTGCGGGCCTTGATGGCCTCGGCACAGCGCGCGATTTCCTCCTCCAGCCTGGCAATGCGCTTTTCCAGCTCATGTGCCGACAGGGTGGAAATATCCTCGCCCAGCACAATGTCGGGAAGCTTCTTGCGCGGCTCGTCCAGGTCCATGGTTTCCGCCTTGACGGTTTCGCGTTTAGTCTGTGCCCGCCAGGAAAGACGCGCAAGATATGAAGCTCATCCATGTGCAAAATGCCGGTCGGGACTATCGGTTGGTGCCGGGCACCGAGCCACGTCCCGTGCCCGGCCCTGGCCAGTTGCTGATCAAGGTCGCCGCTGCCGGCCTCAACAATGCCGACTTGCTGCAGGCCCGTGGGCTTTATCCGCCGCCGCCGGGCGCATCACCCATCCTGGGCATGGAAGTGTCGGGCACCATCGCGGAGCTCGGCACTGGCGTCACCGGCTGGGACAGGGGTGACAAGGTTTGCGCCCTGCTGCCGGGCGGCGGCTACAGCGAATATGCCGTCGCCGATTCAGGCAACGTGTTGCCGGTGCCGGACGCGGTGGACCTGATCCAGGCCGCGGGATTGCCGGAAGCCGCCTTCACCGCCTGGACCAACATCATGGATACCGGACGGCTGGCGCCCGGTGAGACGCTTCTGATCCATGGCGGCACCAGCGGCATCGGCAGTCTCGCCGTCCAGATTTTTGCCGCCCGCGGGCACCGGGTTTTCACCACCGCCGGCAGCGACAAAAAATGCCAGGCGGCGCAAACTTTCGGCGCGGCGCGCGCCATCAATTACAGCCGCGAAGATTTCGTCGCGGTGATGAAAGACGCCACCGGCGGCAAAGGCGTGGATGTGATCCTGGACATGGTCGGCGGCGATTATGTCCAGCGCAACATCGAGGCCGCCGCCATCTGGGGCCGCATCGTCAACATCGCCTATCAGAAGGGTAGCAAGACCGAAGTGAATTTTGCGCCCGTGCTCACCAAGCGCCTGACCCTGGCCGCCACCACTTTGCGCGGACGCTCGCCCGAACAGAAACGAACCATCCGCGACGCCCTCCTGCAAGAGGTCTGGCCGGGCCTGGGAACAAAGGTGCGGCCTGTGATCGATCGCACCTTCCCGCTGGAACAGGCCCATCAGGCCCATGAATTTATGGCCAAAACCGGCCATATCGGCAAAATCTTGCTCCGGATGCCCTGAAAGTCTTTGCAGGTGGCGGGCGTCCCCGCTAAAAGACCGCATTCCTCGAAAGGATTAACCTGACGAGGGGCGGCGGGCCCGGATAGGGCTCACGCTCAACGGGAGAAAATTACCATGGCCGTCGAAAACAAACCCCTGATGCCCAAGGCCACCGCCGTCTGGCTGGTGGACAATACCGGTCTGTCCTTTGAACAGATCGCCGACTTTTGCGGCTTGCATCCCCTGGAAGTGAAAGGCATCGCCGACGAGGACGTCGCCAAGGGCATCAAGGGCCAGGACCCGGTGGCCACCGGCCAGCTCACCCGCGAGCAGATCGCCGAAGCGGAAAAGGATCCCAAGAAGCGCCTCAAGATGGCGGCGCCCAAGCACAAGATGCCCAATGTGCGCCAGAAGCGCGCTCCGCGTTACACGCCGGTGAGCAAGCGCCAGGACAAGCCCGATGCGGTGTACTGGATCATCCGCAATCATCCGGAATTTTCCGACAGCGATATCATCAAGCTGATCGGCACCACCAAGGCGACCATCGCCAAGATCCGGGAGCGTTCGCACTGGAATGCCGCCAACATCAAGGCGGTGGACCCGGTGACCCTGGGCCTCTGCTCGCAGCTGGAGCTGGACCTGGCAGTGAGCCGCGTCAATGCCAAGCGCGAACGGGCCGAAAAGCGCGCCGCGCGCAAGGGCGCCTCGCTGAAGAGCATTGCCGAAACCACCGGCACTGAGACCCCAGCCGCGACGCCGGTGGAGCTGCCGCCGCGCGAAGATGCGCCGTCGCAAGGCGCGCCTGCGCCCGACGATTATGCGCTGTCGAGCGAGCTGGAGCAGGACTGAGCTTAGAGATAGCGAAGAGCTATAAAGCCCAGCACCACCACGACCAAGAAAACGATCAGCGCCACCTCGAGATATTTCTCGAGTAGCGCTTGCGCTTTTTCGCCGAAGAAATGCACCAGCATGGCTTCGATCACGATATAGCGGATGCTGCGGGTGATGGCCGAATAGAGCATGAAGAGTGGAAAGCTGACGCCCGCCAGCCCGCTGGCGATGGTCACCAGCTTGTAGGGGATCGGCGTCGCACCCTGGATCATGATCAGATAGGCGTTGTTGCTGTATTTGGCGCGCAACGCTTCCACCTGCTCCAGCGGTACATGCAGGGCATGGATCAGCCACAGGCCCGCGGTTTCCCAGAACAGCGCGCCGATGGCATAGCCCAGCATGCCGCCCGCCACCGACCAGAAGGCCACCCAGACGCCCAGCCGGAAGGCCCGCTTGCGGTCCGCCAGCATCATGGGCAGTACCATCACGTCGGCAGGGATCGGGAAGAAGGAGGATTCGGCGAAAGCAAAGGCCGCCACCATCGCCCAGGCATGCTTGCCTTTGGCGTTGGTCAGCATCCAGGCATAGACGGCGCGCAATCCGCGCGGTTTTTTCTCAGGCTGGTCGATGATGGTCATAACAGCCTTCTAACATTCCCGCCCCAACCTTCCAATCAGAGTTCGTCCAACCTTGCCGCGCCGGGGCCGTTTCTCTAGCGTGCGCCTGCCATGGCGCAAAAAACAAAAAAGAAGACCAAACGCAAAAGCGTCACAAAGACCTATGAAACAGGCCTGGACCGCACTGCGGCCAATTTCCAACCGCTGACGCCGCTGTCCTTCCTGGAACGCGCCGCCAGGACTTTCCCCCGACACACCGCCATCATCCATGGCAAGCAGCGCACCGATTACGCCACTTTTTATGCCAGAAGCCGCCGTCTGGCTTCGGCGCTGGCGAAACAGGGAATCCGCAAAGGCGACACGGTGGCGGTGATGCTGGCCAATACCCCGCCCATGCTGGAGGCCCATTACGGCATCCCCATGCTGGGAGCGGTGCTGAACGCCCTGAACACAAGACTGGATGCGGCAAGCCTGGCTTTCATGCTGGAGCATGGGGGTGCGAAAATCCTGATCACCGACCGCGAATTTTCCGCCACAGTCGCTGCGGCGCTGGCGCGGCTCAAGAAAAAGCCGCTGGTGATCGATTATGACGACAAGGAATTTCCCCAAAGCGGCGCGCGGCTGGGCAAGATCGACTACGAGAAATTCCTTAAGAGCGGCGATCCGGACTTTGCCTGGCGCATGCCGGATGATGAATGGGACGCCATCGCCCTGAACTATACCTCCGGCACCACCGGCAATCCCAAGGGCGTGGTCTATCACCATCGCGGCGCCGCGCTGATGTGCTATGGCAATGCCCTGGCCGGCACCATGGTCGAGCATCCTGTCCTGCTCTGGACCCTGCCGATGTTTCATTGCAATGGCTGGTGCATGCCCTGGTCGCTGTCGGCGGTGGCCGGCACCCATGTCTGCCTGCGCTGGGTGCGGGCAGGCGCGATCTTTGACGCCTTGGCCGAGCATGGCGTGACTCATCTGTGCGGTGCGCCCATCGTGATGAGCACCCTGGTCAATGCCTCCCAGACGGAACGCAAAAGCTTTCCGCAAAAAGTGCGCTTCATGGCCGCCGCCGCGCCGCCGCCGGAATCCACCCTCGCGGCCATGGCCCAGGCCGGCTTTGAGGTGGTGCATGTCTATGGCCTGACCGAGGTCTATGGCCCCGCCGTGGTCAATGAATGGCACGAAGAATGGAACGCGCTGGATGCT
>JAEKMB010000181.1 GCA_019508105.1 Alphaproteobacteria bacterium | reverse complement strand
AGCGTTCGGGAACTGCGCGCGGGGATCGCCGCCAGGGAGATAGGCCAGCGCGCCTAACAGTGTTTGGCGAAGCCCTGCCTGCCGTGCCGACAGCTTGGGGCCTTTGCGCCGGCCGTACAGCTTGCGGCGGTTGCGATCAGGATGATCCGGGGTGTCCATCAGGCCCTTTAAAGCACAACCGCCGCCCCGAGGGTTCGGGACGGCGGCTCGCTAATTAAAAACCAGGCTTAGGACAGCGCCGACTTGATCTGGGCGGCGAGGTCGGTTTTCTCCCAGGAGAAGCCGCCGTCAGCATCCGGCTCGCGGCCGAAATGACCATAAGCGGCAGTGCGGGCGAAGATCGGCTTGTTGAGATCCAGATGCTCGCGAATGCCGCGGGGCTTCAGATTCATCACCTGGGGCAGGATCTTTTCCAGCTTGGCTTCATCCACGTTGCCGGTGCCGTGCAGGTCGACATAGACCGACAGTGGCTCGGCGACGCCGATGGCATAGGCGAGTTGGATGGTGCAGCGGTCGGCCAGGCCGGCGGCCACCACATTCTTGGCCAGATAGCGCGCCGCATAGGCGGCCGAACGGTCCACCTTGGTGGAGTCCTTGCCCGAGAAAGCGCCGCCGCCATGGGGGGCCGCGCCGCCATAGGTGTCCACGATGATCTTGCGCCCGGTCAGACCGCAGTCGCCGTCCGGACCGCCGATCACAAAGGAGCCGGTGGGATTGATGTGCCAGATGGTCTTGTCGGTGATCCATTCCTTGGGCAGCGTTTCGCGGATATAGGGCTCCACGATCTTGCGGATATCACCGCTGCTCTGGCTTTCATGGGCGTGCTGGGTGGAGAGCACGATCTGGGTGGCTTCCACCGGCTTGCCATTGGCATAGCGCAGCGTGACTTGGCTTTTGGCGTCAGGCAGCAAACTCGCTTCCTTGCCCGACTTCCTCACCTTGGCCAGCAATTCCAGGATTTTATGGCTGTAGAACAACGGCGCCGGCATCAGCGCCGGGGTCTCGCGGCAGGCATAGCCGAACATGATGCCCTGGTCCCCTGCGCCTTCATCCTTGTTGCCGGAGGCGTCCACGCCTTGGGCGATATGCGCCGACTGGGCGTGCAGCAAGACTTCGACATTGGCGTTGCGCCAGTGGAAACCGTCCTGCTCATAGCCGATGTCCTTGATGGCCTTGCGCGCCGCGTCTTCCACATCGCCGGCCTGCACTTTCTTGGGGCCGCGGGTCTCGCCCGCGATCACCACGCGATTGGTGGTGCAGAGGGTTTCGCAGGCGGCGCGGATGTCCCAGGGGCTCATGCCTTCCTTGGGGCCTTCGCGGAAGAACAGGTCCACCACCTCGTCGGAGATGCGGTCCGCGACCTTGTCGGGATGGCCTTCCGAAACGCTTTCGGAGGTGAACAGATAGTCGGAGCGCGCCATTAGGGACCCTTACTTTTGCGGAGGCGCTTTCTTACAGGCTTAGGCCGCCCGGTCAACAGCATATGTCAATTATGACATATGCTGTCTTGCCACAGGGGATTCCCCAGCGCGGAACACGTGCTATACAGCCCAAAACCGCTGGAAAGCCGCAATGCGCACCGCCACCGTCGAACGCAAGACCCGCGAGACTGAGATCGCCGTCTCCCTGGACCTGGACGGGACCGGGGATAGCGACATTGATACCGGCATCGGCTTTCTGGATCACATGCTGGAGAGCTTCTCGCGCCACTCCATGATCGACCTCAAAGTGCGGGCCGCCGGTGATCTGCATGTCGATTATCACCACACGACCGAGGACACCGCCATCGTCATCGGCCAGGCGGTCAAACAGGCGCTGGGCGACTTTGCCGGCATCACCCGTTTCGGCTCGGCCCTGATCCCCATGGACGAGGCCCTGACCCGCGTGGCGCTGGACCTGTCCAACCGGCCTTATCTGATCTGGAAGGTGGAGATCCCCAAGCCCAAGCTGGGGGAGATGGACACCGAACTGTTCAAGGAATGGTTCCAGGCCTTCGCCCAGAATGCCGGCGCCTGCCTGCACATCGAAAATCTGTACGCCGACAACAGCCACCACATTGTCGAGACCTGCTTCAAGGGCCTGGCACGGGCGCTGCGCCAGGCGATCTCGGTGGATGAGCGGCTGGATGGCGCCTCGCCTTCCAGTAAAGGCAGCCTCTAGCAACAGCTGTCATTCCCGGCCGAGCATCCGCCTAGCGGATGCGAGGGGAAGGGAATCCAGGCTGAGGAAATTCGCTCGATTTTTCCAACCTGGGTCCCCTTCCCTCGCATCGCATCATTCGACGCGATGCTCGCGGGGGATGACAAGACGCGCTAAAACCGACCAATGATCTCTTCCTCCACCGCCGCCGAAGTCGCGCGCGGGGTGAGCCGCCTTCTGCTCGAGGAAGGCTACTCGCCCATCCTGGAATTCACCTTGCCCAATGGACGGCGGCTGGACGTTGCCGCCATCGGCCCGGGCGGCGAAATGTTGGGGGTGGAGATCAAGGTGGCACTGGCGGATCTGCGCGGCGATGGCAAGTGGCCGGAATACCTGGATTACTGCGACCTGTTCTATTTTGCCATTCCGCCGGATTTTCCGCACGAACATGTGCCGCATGAAACCGGACTGATCGTGGCCGATCGCTATGGCGGCGCCATCATTAAGGAGGCCGAGGCCCAGGCCCTGCATGCCAGCCGGCGCAAGGCCGTCACCATCAGCTTTGCGCGCTGCGCAGCGGAACGGCTGTCGCGCAACCTGGACGCGGCGGCTATGGCACAAACGCCAGGTTTGGTGATCCCCGATGTTGAGTAAA
Organism: Alphaproteobacteria bacterium; assembly: GCA_019508105.1. Classification (GTDB taxonomy): domain Bacteria; phylum Pseudomonadota; class Alphaproteobacteria; order Micropepsales; family Micropepsaceae; genus Rhizomicrobium. The sequence goes on along the minus strand of JAEKMB010000181.1, from coordinate 2,310 downwards.
GCACAAGCGCGCCAGATCATCTTGGCGATCCCCGGCACAGAGGAGCGACTGTGGTTCACCAGCCCGCCGTCTTCCTGCATGACCGTTTCCTGGCCAAGACCCATCACAAGGAAGATGCCGTCACCCTGCAGGTCGGCTCGATGGAAATGCGCGACATGATGCTGGAGGCCGAACCCAAGCTTTTCTACATCACCGACCATTACCGCAAATTCCCCTTTGTCCTGATCCGCCTGTCGGCGCTGAGCAAGACGGTGCTGAAGGAAATCCTGGCGGGCCGCGCCGCGCAGCTGGCCGCGATGCCGCCCATCAAACGCCGTCCCAAGAAAGCTGCGAAGAAGAAAGGCGGTTAAGCGCTAGCGCGGCGAGCGCTTCGCCAGAATCCGCTGCAAGGTCCGGCGATGCATATTCAAACGGCGCGCCGTTTCCGAAACGTTATGGCCGCATAATTCATAGACGCGCTGGATATGCTCCCAGCGCACCCGGTCGGCCGACATGGGATTTTCCGGCGGCTTGGGCTTGGAGCCCGGCACCGCCATCAGCGCCGCCAGGATGTCGTCGGCATCGGCCGGCTTGGGCAGATAATCGATGGCGCCATATTTCACTGCGGCCACGGCCGTGGCGATATTGCCGAAGCCGGTCAGCACCACCACCCGGCTTTCGGGGCGGATGGTGTGCAAGGTTTCCACCACGTCCAGGCCATTGCCGTCATCCAGCTTCAGGTCCACCACGGCATAGGCGGGCGGCGCATCCTTGGCGCGGGCCTTGCCCTCGGCCACCGATTCCGCCTGGGTGACGGCAAAGCCGCGTGCTTCCATGGCCCGGGCCAGGCGCTCACGCAAAGGCCGGTCGTCTTCCACAAGCAGGAGGGTTTTGTCGTCGCTCATAGGTTTTCCTATCGCCGGCCTTCGGCCGACCGGCGCGCTTTAGTATCCTTTTGCCGCAGGGTCAAACATTTCAACCCGGCTCCGACTGGGTGGGCGGCTGGGGGCCGTCGATCACCCCCCGCGCCCAGCGGATGGAAACCTCAGCCCCGCCGGCTTGCGGGTTCTCCGCGTTCACCACTCCGCCGGTCTGTTCCAGCAGAATCTTGGCAATAAAGAAGCCCAGCCCCATGCCTTCATGCTCGTCCAGCGAGCCTTGCGGGCCCATCTCATTTTCGCTCAGGGCGTTCCGGCCCGGCCGTGAGGTGATGTAAGGCTCGCCCAGGGTGGAGAAGATTTCCGGCGCAAAGCCCGGCCCGTCATCACTCACCGCGATATAGAGAAACGCCTCATCCCAGCCGGCTTGCACCTCCACCAGGGAATGGGCGAAGTCGGCGGCATTCTCGATGATGTTGCTCAAGCCATGCAGCAGTTCGGGCGCGCGCCAGACCTGGGGCACGGCGCTGTCGGCCGAAGGCGGGGTCACGGTGACGCGGATCTCGATATCCTCGCCGCGATGGACGGCGACCAGATCATCCAGGAACGGCCCCAGCGGCAGGCGGGCGGTGGCGCCCAGCATGGCTTCTTCCGGATTGGCGAGGCGGGCGATAATGGCGCGGCAGCGCTCGGCCTGTTCGCGCAAGAGCTTGACGTCTTCGGCATCAGTGGAATTGGGCGGCAGCGAGCGTTCCAATTCCCGCGCCACCACCGCGATGGTGCCCAAGGGCGTGCCCAGCTCATGCGCCGCCGCGGTGGCCAGCGCGCCCAGGGCGGCCAGGCGATGCTCGCGCGCCAAGGCAAGCTGGGTGGCAGCCAGGCCCGCCGACATGCGCGAGGACTCCGAGGCGATGCGCCAGGCATAGACCGAGGTAAAGCCGATGCCGATCACCAGCGCCGTCCAGATGCCGGCCTGGTAAAGCTGGGGCAGCAGCAAAGGCGCTCCTTCCGGCCAGGGGAGCGGGCGATGCACCACCGCGATCAAGGACACTGAGGCAAAAGCGATAAAAGCCAGGATCAGCACATTGCCCAGATTAAGAGTGGTGGCGGCGATCACCACCGGAGCCACGAACATCAAGGCAAAGGGATTGGTGATGCCGCCGGTCAGGTAGAGCAGCGCCGCCAACTGCAGCACGTCGAAGGCGAGATAAAAGGTGGCTTCGCGGTTGGTAAGCCGGTGCGACGGAGCATAGCGCAGCGCCAGTGCGATGTTGAGCGCGGCACTGACCGCGATGGCTATGGCGCAATAAAGAATGGGCAGGGAATAGCCGAGCGCGAAATAAACCAGGAACAGGGCGGCCGACTGGCCGGCGATGGCCAGCCAGCGCAGGTTGGACAGGGTGCGCAGTGGAACCCTCCCCCCGGCGCCAACGCTTTGCGCAAAGCCCCGTGC
>JAEKMB010000180.1 GCA_019508105.1 Alphaproteobacteria bacterium | reverse complement strand
GCGGTCAAGCTGGAAGGCGGCGCCCGCATGGCGCAAACCATCGAATATCTCACCCAGCGCGGCATTCCGGTGATGGGCCATATCGGCCTGACGCCGCAGATGGTGCATGTGAAGGGCGGTTTCCGCACCACCGGCCGCACCGAACAGGAATGGCCGGCGCTGCTGGCCGATGCGCATGCGGTGTCGGACGCCGGCGCCTTTGCCGTGGTGCTGGAAGGCATGGCCGAACCCCTGGCCGCCAAGATCACCCGCGACATCGCCATCCCCACTATCGGCATCGGCGCCAGTCCGGTCTGCGACGGCCAGGTGCTGGTGATGGAGGACATGCTGGGCCTGAATCCCAACCCGCCCAAATTCGTGCGCCAATACGCCCAGCTCGGCCCGGCCATCGAGGCAGCGGTCAAGGCCTATGCCAAGGATGTCCGGACGCGGGCCTTCCCGGGGGTGGAAAATGTCTACCCCATGAAAAAAGCCCAGTAAAAGCCCCTTTTTGAGGCCAATTCTTACGCCCCCGCGCATTGCGTGCGGAGGCCGCGCGGGCTAATTAACACGCCCTGTCAAAGACTTCCCCTGAAGGACGCCCCGGTGAGTGATATTTTCCGCGAAGTCGAGGAAGACGTTCGCCGCGAACGGTTCGAGAAGCTTTGGAAGGCCTATGGCAATTACGCCATCGTCGCCCTGGTGCTGCTGTTCGCCGGCATCGCCGGCTGGCAGGTGTGGGAACGCCATGAGAAGGAGGAGCGCGCCAAGGTCTCCGACGCCTTCGTCGCCGCCCAACGCATCTCCAATCCCCAGGCCGCGGCCAGCGCCTTTGTCGATCTGGCCCGCACCGCGCCCAAAGGCTATGCCAGCGTGGCGCGCCTGTCCGAAGCCGGCGCCATGTTCGCTTCCGGCCAGCAGAACAACGCCATCGCGCTCTACAAGGACATCGCCGCCCATGACAGCGGCCCCATCGGATCGGTGGCGCGTCTGCGCGCCGCCTGGGGGCTTGCCGAAACCGCCTCGCGCCGGGACTTGGCCGAACTCCTCAAGCCGCTGGACCAGCCGGGCAATGCCTGGCGGGAGAATGCGCAAGAAATCCTGGCCTATGCCGACTATCGCGCCATGGACAGCAAATCCGCACTGGCCAAATTCACCGCTTTGTCGCTGAGCCCCGAAGCGCCGGAGGCACTGCGCGCCCGCGCCAAGGCCATGGCGGACTTCCTCAAGAATGGCGGCGCCATCAGCTATGGCAGCGTGCCGGCCGATCCGGCGCCGGTGCCGCCCGCACCCGCCCCGCCGGCGAAGAAATAGATGAAAGCGTCCCGCAGTCTCCTGCTGGTGGCCCTGGCCGCGTCGCTGCTGCTGAGCGGCTGCTCGGTGCTGGACGAGGTGGGGAGCTGGTTCAGCAGTTCGGGCAAGAAGTCCAACCTGCGCGGCGTGCGCATCCCGGTGATGTCGCTGGACGCCGACCTCAAGCCCGACGCGACTTTGGCGACCACGCCGGTGTGGCGGCGCCCGGCCGCTTGCGCGAGCTGTGGCGCCAGAGCGCCGGCAAGGGCAACGATATCGATTCCCATCTCACCTCTGCGCCAGTGGTGGCGGGCGGGCTGATTTATGCGCTGGACGCGGAAGCCCATATCTTCGCTTTCCGCGCCGCGGACGGCCGCCCGGTGTGGAACCGGCCGCTTGCGCCCAAGAACGGCACCGACTGGCCCACCTTCTGGGGCCTCTTGGGCAAACCCAACACCATCAATCCGCCGCAAGGCATGGGCGGCGGCATCGCCTATGACGATGGCAAGCTCTATGTCACCTCGGGTTTCGGCGTCCTGATCTGCATGGACGCCAGGACCGGCCGCGATCTGTGGCGCAAGGATATGGGAATGCCGATCATCAATGCGCCGGTGGTCAATGGCGGGCGCATTTTCATTTCCACCCATGACAATCACTTCTACGCCCTGGCCCAGTCCGACGGCCGCCAGCTCTGGGACAATCAGGGCATCACCGAATCTGCCGGCATCCTGGCTTCGACCAATGCGGCGGTGTCGGGCGAGACCGTGATCGCGCCCTATACCTCGGGCGAGATCTTCGCCATTCGCGTCCAGAACGGCCAAGTGGGCTGGAGCGATGTGCTGTCGCGCAGCGGCCATGTCACGGCGCTGTCGGCGCTGGACGATATCGCCGGGCGCCCGGTGATCGATCGCGGCGTGGTCTATGCCATCAGCCAGTCCGGCCTGATGGCGGCCTTCAGCCTCAATACCGGCGAGCGGCTCTGGTCGCGCGACATTGGCGGCATCCAGACGCCCTGGGCGGCCGGCGACTATGTCTATGTTCTGGACAACAATGCCCGCCTGATCTGCCTGACCCGCAAGGAAGGCAAGGTGCGCTGGATCCACCAGCTTCCCCAGTATGAGAATCCGGACAAGAAAGAAGATCCCATCATCTGGGCCGGCCCGGTGCTGGTCTCCGATCGGCTGGTGCTGACCTCGTCCAATGCCTATGCCGAAGCGATCTCGCCCTATGACGGCAAGCTGATCGGCCGGGTGGAAATTCCCGACGGCACCATCATTTCGCCGGTGGTGGCCAATGGCATCCTCTATATCTACACCTCCGACGCCGAACTCGTGGCCTTGCGATAAAGATGAGTCATGACGCTCAAGCTCGCCATTGTCGGACGCCCCAATGTGGGCAAGTCCCGCCTCTTTAACCGGCTCGCCGGCCGCACTGCCGCTATCGTACATGACACACCTGGTGTCACCCGTGACCGCCAGGCGGTGGAGACGGTGTATGAGGGCTTGGCCCTGACCCTGATCGATACCGCAGGCTTCGAGGAAGGCGCCAGCGGCAGTATCCCGAGCCGCATGACCAGGCAGACCCTGACGGCCATCGCCGAAGCGGAGGCGCTGCTGTTCGTGATCGATGCCCGCGCCGGAGTGACCGCGGGCGACGAGATCATCGCCCAGGCTTTGCGCAAGAGCGGCAAGCCGGTGATCCTGGCCGCCAACAAGTGCGAAGGCCGCGTCGAAGTGCCGGCCGAGGCCTATGGCTGGGGCTTTGGCGAACCGCTGGCGATTTCGGCCGAACACAATCTGGGCATGGAAGAGATTGTCGCCGCTTTGGAGCCGCTGGCAGGTGTGGCGCCGGCCGGCGATACGGACGACGAGGAAGAAAACGAGGAAGACGAATTCAGCGAAGACGATGAGCCGGACCAGGACGTCGTCGTCCATTATCTCGACCGGCCGCTGCGCCTGGCGCTGGTGGGGCGGCCCAATGTCGGCAAGTCCAGCCTGTTCAACCAGCTTCTGGGCGAGGAACGTTCCCTCACCGGCCCGGAAGCGGGCCTGACGCGCGACGCCATCACCGCGCCCTGGAAAGCGGGGATGCGTGACGTGCTCCTGCACGACACCGCGGGCCTGCGCAAGAAAGCGCGGGTGGCGGGCGAAACGCTGGAGGAAATGTCGGTGGCCTCGACCCTGGAGGCCATTCGCTTTGCCGATTGCGTCATTGTGATGATGGACGCCACCGCCCCGTTCGAAAAACAGGACCTCACCATCGCCGACCTGATCGCCCGCGAAGGCCGCGCCATCGTCTTTGCTCTCAACAAGTGGGACCTGCTGGAAAACAAGGCGGGCGCCATTTCTCGGATGCGCGAAAAACAGGACCGCTTGCTGCCCCAGATAGCGGGCGCACCCCTGATCGCAACCAGCGCGCGGACCGGCGAAGGCTTGGACCGGCTGGAAGCGGCCATCGCCGAGGCCGACACCGCCTGGAACACCCGCATCTCCACCGCCACCCTCAACCGTTTCCTGGGCGAGGCGCTGCAGCGCCATGCCACGCCGGCGATCAGCGGACGGCGGGTGCGCATCCGCTACATGACCCAGCGCAAGGCCCGCCCGCCCAGCTTCACTTTGTTCGGCAACCAGCTCGACGCCCTGCCCGAGGCTTATTTGCGCTACTTGCAGAACGGATTGCGCGAGGCCTTCAACCTCAAAGGCACCCCGCTGCGCTTTTCGGTGCGCAACAGCAAGAACCCGTACGCATCAAAGAAGTAATCTTGTCATGCCCGCGCAAGCGGGCATCCAACTTTCCATTCCGGTTTAAGAGTTGGATTCCCGCATACGCGGGAATGACAGTTATTTCTGGAAGTTAATAATCGTCTCATTCAGCGTGTAGCTGGGCGACAGCATTTCGACCACCTTGAACGCCATCTCTTCGGGCTTGACCAGATAGGCGGGGTCTTCGCCCGGCATTGCCTTCTTGCGCATCAGGGTGCGCATGGGGCCCGGATTGATCAGATTGACCTTGATGTTGGTCGGTTCGCATTCCACCGCATAGGTCAGGGCCAGGATTTCCAGTGCCGACTTGGAGAGAGCGTAGCCGCCCCAGAAGGCAATGTGCTTCCTGGCCGCGCCGCTGGTGACAAACAGCACCCGCCCCGCATCCGACAGGCGCAGCAAAGGGTCCAGGGAGCGGATCAGCCGCCAGTTGGCGGTGAGATTGACGTCGATGACTTCCTGGAAGGTCTTGGGCTCCAGATGGGCCAGAGGCGTGAGCTGTCCCAGCACCCCGGCATTGCCCAGAAGCGCGTCCAGCTTGCCCCAGCGCTCATAGATCGAGGCGCCCAGCCGGTCGATGGCGTCGAAGTCGCGCAGGTTCATCGGCACCAAAGTGGCGCTGCCGCCGGCTTCACGAATCAAGTCGTCACTTTCTTCCAGACCGCCCACGGTGCGCGCCACCAGGATGACATGGGCGCCGGCCTTCGCGAGCGCGATGGCCGAAGCGCGCCCGATACCGCGCGAGGCGCCGGTGACCAAAGCGATACGGCCGGAAAGATCGGGTGTCGTCATAGCTTTTTCTTTGTCATTCCCGCGAAAGCGGGAATCCAACTTGAGGCCCGCGTCAGTACTTGCCGCAGAGGGTGGTCGTCAACTGGGTGGCCCGTTCGTACGCTGTCGCTACGAACTCGCGAGCCATGACACCAGCGTCAGGCAACGTCCGCCAGCAGCGAAAGCTGCCGCGTGCCGCCGCTGATATCGGTCAGCGCGATGGGATAGTCACCGGTGAAGCAGGCGTCGCAGAATTTGGGCGCCGCGGCGTTCCGCTCGGCCTGGCCCATGGCGCGGTAAAGGCCGTTCATGGAAATAAAGGCCAGACTGTCGGCGCCGATGAAGCGGCGCATCTGCTCCACATCCATCTTGTGGGCCAAGAGATCATCGGTATTGGGCGTGTCCACGCCATAAAAACAGCTATGGGTGGTGGGCGGTGAGGAGACGCGGAAATGCACTTCCGCCGCACCGGCATCGCGCACCATGGCAACGATCTTCTTGGAGGTAGTACCGCGCACGATGGAATCATCCACCAGCACCACTTTCTGGCCCTTGAGCTTGGCGCGGTTGGGATTGTGCTTCAGCCGCACGCCCAGATGGCGGATGGAATCCGACGGCTCGATGAAGGTGCGTCCCACATAATGATTGCGGATGATGCCCAGCTCGAACGGGATCTTGGCTTCATTGGCAAAGCCCAGCGCCGCCGGCACGCCCGAGTCCGGCACCGGGATGACCATGTCGGCCACCACGGGCGCTTCCTGGGCCAGCACCGCGCCGATATTCTTGCGCGCTTCGTAGACGTTGCGGCCTTCCAGGGTGGAATCGGGTCGCGCGAAATATATGTATTCGAAGACGCAGAAGCGGTGCTGCTGCGGCTTGAAGGGGAAGTGGCTGCGCACCCCGTCCTTGTCCACCACCACCATCTCGCCCGGCTTGATGTCGCGCACATATTCGGCACCGATAATGTCCAGGGCGCAGGTTTCGCTGGCGAAGATGGTCGCGCCGTCTAGGTTGCCCATCACCAGCGGGCGCACGCCATTGGGATCGCGCACCCCGATCACTTTCTTGCTGGTCAGCGCCACCAGCGAATAGGCGCCTTCCACCTGGCACAGCGCGTCGATCAGCTTCTCGACGATGCGCTGCTTGGGGCTGCGCGCCGTCAGATGCACGATCGTCTCGGTGTCGGAAGTGGACTGGAAGATGGCGCCCTGGGCGACCAGTTCCTGGCGCAGGGTATGGGCGTTGGTCAGGTTGCCGTTATGGGCGATGGCCAGCCCGCCGCCGGCCAGATCGGCGAAGATAGGCTGGATGTTGGAGGCGCGAGAACCGCCGGCGGTGGAATAGCGGTTATGGCCGATGGCAAAACGGCCCTTGAGGTTCCTGGCGGCCTGCGAACCGCGGCCGAAGGCGTCGCCTACCAGACCCTGGTGGCGCTCGGCGATGAAGTGGCCGTCGTCATGGGTGACGATGCCCGCGGCTTCCTGGCCGCGATGCTGCAGGGCGTGCAAGCCCAGGACTGACAGTGCGCCCGCATCGGCATGATCGAAAATGCCGAACACGCCGCACTCCTCGTGCAGTGTATCGTCGTTCCACATAGGGTCGCTTTGGCCGGTCATCGGTTGCCGCTTCCGCCGGTCTCTATGAGCTTGTCTAGCGCCTGGCGGTCGGCCGCGCCATAGGATTTCGAGGCCCTGGCTGCGCTCTTCTGTTGCACCGGTTCCCGCGTGGTTTTGGGGACACTGTTGGCCTTTCCGTTTTCGCGGATCAGGTCTGTGATGGGGTCATGGCGGGGTGACATGTCTGGCTGGATAGCGGCTTTTTGTTC